>DNXM01000075.1 GCA_003505905.1 Oscillospiraceae bacterium | reverse complement strand
CTCTGCTGTTGGTGGTGTTTTTGCTCAAACGCATTTGGCCGTTCGGCACAATCAATGTGACGAGCGGTGACATGGCACAGGGCACACTTCCGATTGTGTATCATATCTATGACTGGCTGCACGGCGATAAAGCCCTGCTGTTCGACTGGTACTCGGGGCTCGGCATCAGTGTAGCGGCATCCTATTCGGTTACTCCCTTTGATTTGCTGCTTTATTTTTTTAAGCGTGAGAATCTGATATATGCTTTAAGTGTTCTCGTTTGGGTAAGAAGCATTGCGGCGGCATTCACCGCAAGGTTGAGCTTTGAAAAAATGTTCCCGAAAGCACCGTCCATTTGGAAAATTCTGTTTTCGGTTTCCTATGCGTTGAGCGGATATGCCATGACTTACTACACCAATTTGTCGTGGCTGGATTTTGTGATTCTGTTTCCGCTTCTTCTGTGGGGATTAAAACGACTGCTTGATGAAAACAAACCGATTCTTTACACGGTCTGCTATGCCATTGCGCTCTATCTATCCTTTTATCAAGGCTACATGATATCCCTCGCCGTATTCTTTTTGGGCGGACTGTATCTGCTGACCGCCGTTCCGAAAAAGCAGGCACCGCAGCGCACCGCCCTGCTTGGCATTTCTTCCGTTGTCGGTGCGCTTCTCTCCTGCTTTCACATGGTTCCCTCCGCCTTGCTCTCACTGACCTCTCAGCGTTTCAGCAACAACATAAACGATGCCGCCTCGGAAGGAATGATTCTTCATATTTTGAGAGAAACTTCTCTTTATGTGATGTGGGAAAAGGTTCCCCTTGTCATGGGGTTGGAATTTGCCGCCGCTTTTGCATTGCTGTTCTTCCTGCGAAAGCTGTTCAGAAAGCAATTCAAGCAAGCTGTTTTTATCGGCGGCAGTGTCTTCCTGATGTTCTCCCAAGTCGTGCTTGAAAACGCCAATCTTTTTTGGCACGGCGGAAAATATGTCCAATTCCCCATGCGCTTTTTCTACACCTCCGTGTTCTTTTTGCTTTGCTTGGCACTTCGGTATTTGGAGCAGTACGGCGAAACCTTCCGACCGTTTACGGCAAATGTGCCGAAAACCATTGACCGTTTTCTGATTTTCGTTCTTTCAGCGGCATTCCTCGGCACGCTTATCTACCTGAACATCGTCCCCATGAAATCCAACCTCAAAACAGCCTGCTGGATTGTCGTGTTCACCTTAGGGCTTGTCGTTGCCTTGATGAGCACACAGCAGAGCAAGCTATTCACCCGTGTGCTTTGCACGGTGCTTGTGCTTGCGGAATGCACCGGCATCGCCTACTACGGCATTGCCAATTTTTCGCTAAAGACTAACCGTCAAACCACCTATCAAAGCGAAAGCTATGTTAAATACTGTGCCGAAGCATCCGAAATGGATTTGAGCACAAGTACGCTCGGTCGAATCAAAAACCCCGATACGAGCCTGAACACCAACTATCCGTTTATCACGCAGACACAGGCGTTGTCCAACTGGACCCACTTCATTCCGAGCACGGTACAAAAAGCTGCGTTCGCTTTGGGTTATTCCAAGCAATACACCCGTTTGCTGGATTCGGGCGGAACGATTTTTACCGACAGCCTTTTGGGAATCGAAAAAGCCGTTTCCCGCAACAGCTACTATAAAACAAGTGGCTACACCCTGCTTGAAAAGACCGAAAACTTTTCGACTTATAAAAACGACTATGCCCTACCGCTCGGACTGACGGCTGACAAGAGCATTGAAACCGATTTGACCGTTTGTGAAAAAGATGTCGAGCTTGCCAAGAAAAGATTTGATACGCAAAATCAGCTCTACCGAATGTTCACACAAAGCGATGACAATTTGATTGCTTACACCGACACAAGCGGAAAAACGACGGAACGAATTGAGCTGAAACAAAGCAACGACGAAACCGTTATATTTATCTACACCGCAGGAAAAAATGAAATTCTCTACTTAAACGCCTGCGACTTTTGGTCAACCGAAAACACACATATCAAAGTAAACGGGCAAAGCATCAATGTGCCGTATTACAAGCATACCGGCATCGGTCTTTATCCGTCCGACGCAGTCAACGGCATTTTAGATCTCGGCTCTTTTAATGCGGGCGAAACCGTAGAGGTTGAGATTTCCCGTTCCGCTCAATTCAACTTGACAAAAAAGACCGTCCAGCTCGGGTACCTTTCATTAGACAAAATGCAGGCTCTTTCCGCTTCCTCCGTTCAAATTTCCAACCTGTCAAAAGGCAAAACAAGCCTTGCCTTTGACTATAACAACACAAACAGCGAAGCAAACTATTTGTTCATTCCCATCAGCTACGACAGCGGTTGGGAAGCCACGGTAAACGGCGAAAAGGCTACCGTCACCAAAGCGCTCGGCGCCTACCTTGCCGTTGAATTGCCGAACGGAAGCGGTCAGGTAACCCTGCGCCACCGCACACCGGGGCTTGCACTCGGTCTTGCATTAAGCGCCGTCGGCTTGCTCGGCTTTGCGTTGCTGATGCTGTGGAAAAAGCGGGAATTCAGAATTAACCGAACCGTTTCAATCATCCTTTTTGTTCTGTTCCTGCTCGCCTTCTTCGGCGCTTTCCTGATTATCTACGGCGCATCCCTTGCGTTCTATGCCAAAGATATTTTATACCGTATTCTACACTGACCGTTTGAAAGGAGACGCCGACCGGTTCGGCTAAACAAAAATATGGGAAAAATCATTGCCATCGTAAACCAAAAAGGCGGTGTCGGCAAAACCACAACTGCCGTCAATCTCACCGCCGCCATCGGTGCCCTGGGCAAAAAGGCACTTTTGGTGGATATTGACCCGCAGGGCAACGCCACAAGCGGTTTAGGCATTAACAAAAGAGAAATCACGCTGTCTTCCTACGACAACATCATCAACGGAACGCCTGCCGAAAAAACAATTCTTCATTCCCCTTTCAAAAACGTCGATGTCATTCCGTCTAACATGGATTTGGCAGGTGCGGAATTGGAATTGGTGGACTTGGAGCGCCGTGAAGCAAAGCTGCGAACAAGCCTTGCGCTCGTCAAAAGTCAATATGACTACATCTTTTTGGATTGTCCGCCGTCGCTCGGGTTGATTACCCTCAACGGACTTTGTGCGGCAGATACTCTGCTTGTGCCGATTCAATGCGAATACTACGCATTAGAGGGCTTATCCCAACTGATTTCCACCGTAAGAAGCATCAAGCGACTGTACAATCCACTGATTGACATTGAAGGCGTACTGCTGACCATGTACGACGGTCGGCTGAATTTGACCCAGCAGGTCGTAGACGAAGTCAAACGGTTCTTTCCGCAAAAAGTGTTTTCCACCGTCATTCCCAGAACGGTTCGCTTATCCGAAGCACCGAGCTTCGGTCAGCCCGTGAAATATTACGACCGTTCCTCAAAAGGCACATTGGCATACGACAGTTTGGCAGAAGAACTGATTCAGAAAAACGGAGGTTAAGTTTATGGCACCGAAAAAAGGCGGTTTAGGTCGAGGCCTTGACGCATTGCTGATTGATAATTCCATTGAAAATACCACGGCATCCTCTGCGGTGAAAATGAAGCTGGCGGACATTGAGCCGAACAAAGGACAACCGAGAAAGAATTTTGACGAAGCCGCATTGAGCGAATTGGCACAGAGCATTGAAAAGCACGGCGTTATTCAGCCGCTGTTGGTGCGTCCGTTGTCGGACGGAAGCTACCAGCTCGTTGCAGGGGAACGCCGTTGGCGTGCCTCCCGTATGGCAGGGCTGACGGAGGTGCCTGTTGTCATTCGGGAATTGAGTGACGAAGACGCCATGGCGTTGGCGCTGATTGAAAACTTACAGCGTGAGGATTTGGACCCGATGGAAGAAGCCGAAGGCTACCGCACGCTCATGGATACCTTTTCCATTACGCAGGAGGAAGCCGCAAAGCGTGTGGGCAAATCCCGTCCTGCCGTTGCAAATCTGATGCGTTTGCTCGCTCTGCCGAGCGAAGTGCGTGCTATGGTGAGCGAAAAAAAGCTTTCGCCCGGTCACGCAAGAGCATTGCTTCCGTTGGAGGACGGTGCACTCATTGCACAATTTGCCAAAGAAATCATCGAAAAAGACCTTTCGGTGCGCCAAACGGAAAGTTGGGTCAAAGACTTTTTGAAAGTGAAAAAACCGAAAGCCGAAAAGAAAGAACGCAACAAATTCATCACCGAAGTGGAGCTTTCCCTTTGCGAGGTACTCGGACGCAAGGTCAGCGTCAAGGGCAGTGAAAAGGGTGGCTCAATTACGATTGAATTTTTTGACAAAGACGATTTGAAAAAGCTTTCCGAAATGTTTGAGGATTAAACCATGGCACTTGACGGAATCACCCTGCACTTTATCAAAGAAGAAATCAGCCGAACTCTGCTCGGCAGTCGAATCGAAAAATTGCACCAGCCTTCACGGGAAGAGCTGGTGCTTGTTTTCCGCAACAAGAGCGGTGCGCATCGGTTATTGCTCAGCGCAAGAGCCAATTCACCGAAAATTCATTTCACCGATTTTCCGCCCGAAAATCCTGCCAAACCACCCATGCTTTGTATGCTTCTGCGCAAGCATTTGACCTCTGCCATGCTCACCGATGTGCGGCAGGAAGGTCTGGAACGGGCACTCTTTTTGGATTTTGATGCCACAAACGAAATCGGCAACCATGTAAAGCTGACTCTTGCCATTGAAATCATGGCGCAGTACAGCAACATTATCCTCATGGACTGTGAAGGTGTAATACTTGACGCTGTCAAACGAGTGGACAGCGAAAAGTCCTCTCTGCGGCAGATTTTGCCCGGTATGCTCTACCGCCTGCCACCCAAGCAAAGCAAGCCCGATTTGACCGAAATTTCGGCTGAAAATGCCGTGCAAAATATGCTCAATTTCCTTGAAAAATCGGCAAGCTCGGCGCTTTTGAACAGCGTGCAGGGCATCAGCCCGATTGTGTGCCGTGAGGTGGTGTACCGTGCCCTCGGTGACGACAAGCGAATGAGCTTGATAACCGATGCAGACGAAAAATTGTTGGTCGCCGAAATCAACAAGCTAAAAGGCTTTACAAATTGGCAGGAGGCTTCGCCGTGCGTTGTGCACGATGCAAGCGGAAAACCGATAGATTTTTCCTTTTTCCCCATCACGCAGTACGGCGAAAACGCCGCCGTCATATCGTTTGAAAGCTTTTCCGCTCTGCTTGATTCGTTCTATTATGAGCGTGACCGCTTGGAGCGAACGAAACAGAACTCGTCCGAGCTGCAAAAGCTGGTTTCTAACCTCATTCAGCGCACGGCAAAAAAGCTTGACCTTCAACGAAGCGAATTGACGCAATGCGCCGACCGTGAGCAATTGCGAATCAACGCCGAACTGATTGTCGCCAATTTGTATGCCCTGAAAAAAGGTGCGCCGTTTTACGATGTCATCAATTACTACGACGAAAACAAGCCGCTTCGCATTCCGGCAAATCCTGCGCTGACGCCGAACGAAAACTCGCAGAAATATTACAAAGAATATCGCAAGGCGAAAACCGCCGAGCAAATGCTCACCGAGCTGATTGCAAAGGGCGAAGAGGAGCTTGCCTATTTGGACACGGTCGCCGATGCGCTGACACGAGCCGAAACAACGGCGCAAATCGGTGAAATCAAAGCCGAACTGATTCACACGGGCTTTTTAAAACAAAAACAAAAGGGCGCAAGCAAAGCACCCAAGCCTCTTGCACCCGATTCGTTTGTATCCGATGACGGATTTTTGATTTTAGTCGGCCGAAACAACGAAATGAACGACCGCCTTTCGCTGAAAACCGCAGCCAAAAGCGACCTTTGGTTTCACACGCAGAAATTCCCCGGTTCCCATGTCGTGATTATTACGGACGGAAAAGAAGTGCCGGAGCAAACAATGCTGCAAGCCGCCATTCTTGCCGCTTATCACAGCCGAGCACGGCAATCGTCCGGCGTGCCTGTCGATTACACCGAGGTGCGAAACCTTAAAAAAACGCAGGGAGCCAAGCCCGGCAAGGTGATTTACCATGTTTACAACACGGTTTATGTCACACCCGACCGTGAGCTTGTCACCCGACTTGCCAAGAAATAATCAGCCGAGAATCTTTTTCAAATACTGTCCGGTATAGGATTCCTTCACGCCTGCGACCTCTTCGGGGGTACCGCAGGCGATTATTTTTCCGCCCTTGTCGCCGCCCTCGGGACCAAGGTCAAGAATATAGTCAGCTGTTTTTATCATATCCAAATTGTGTTCGATAACCAGCACCGTGTTGCCTTTTTCGACAAGTGTCTGCAACACTTTAATCAAACGGCTGACATCATCTGTGTGCAAGCCTGTTGTCGGCTCATCCAAAATGTAGATGGTTTTGCCCGTTGCCATGCGTGCCAACTCCGTAGCGAGCTTGACACGCTGTGCCTCACCGCCCGAGAGCGTTGTGGCAGGCTGACCGATTTTGATATATCCCTAGCCGACATCGTAAAGCGTTTGCAGTTTGCGTTTGATTTTCGGCACGGCGGAGAAGAAACGCAAGCCTTCTTCCACCGTCATTTCCAGCACATCGTAAATGGATTTGCCGCCGTATTTCACTTCGAGCGTTTCACGGTTATAGCGTGCGCCGTGGCAAACCTCGCACGGAACATAGACATCGGATAAAAAGTTCATTTCAATTTTGACAATGCCGTCACCTGCGCAGGCTTCACACCGACCGCCCTTGACATTGAACGAAAAACGGTTCGCCTTGTAGCCACGCACCTTGGCATCGGTTGTGGCGGCAAACAGCTCACGAATATCGGTGAAAACACCCGTATAAGTAGCAGGATTGGAACGAGGCGAACGCCCGATGGGTGACTGGTCAATGTTGATGACCTTGTCCAAATGCTGAATGCCCGTAATCTCACGACACTTGCCGGGAAAACGGCGTGCACCGTTGAGCTTTGCTTCCAAGGTTTTGTTGAGCACCTCGTTAATAAGCGAGGATTTGCCCGAGCCGGATACGCCCGTAACGCAGACAAACATTCCCAAGGGGATTTCGGCATCCACCTTTTTCAAATTGTTTTCTTCCGCACCGAAAATACAGAGCTTTTTGCCGTTTCCGCTTCTTCTTGATTCTGGCACGGCAATTTTTATCTTTCCGCTGAGGTATTGACCTGTGAGCGACTGCTCATTCTTCATCAATTCTTCCGCCGTACCGCAGGCGACAATTTGACCGCCGTGAACACCCGGACCCGGTCCGACATCAATGATATAGTCGGCGTTAAGCATGGTTTCTTCATCGTGCTCCACGACAATCAGCGTGTTATCCAAATCACGCAGATGCTTGAGCGTTTCAATCAGCCTTGCGTTATCTCTTTGATGCAAGCCGATGCTCGGCTCATCCAAAATATAAAGCACACCCGTCAAAGAAGAACCGATTTGCGTTGCCAAACGAATGCGCTGACTTTCACCGCCCGAAAGCGTGCCCGCATTGCGGGAAAGTGTCAGATATTCCAAACCGACGCTCATCAGAAAGTTGAGCCGTTCCCGAATTTCACGCAAAATCAAACGGGCAATGGTGTAATCCCGTTCGGAAAGCGTGAGGGTATCCAAGAATTCGAGTTCTTTTTTAATGGACAAATCGGTGAATTCACGAATGTTGATGCCGCCCACCGTCACGCAAAGCACTTCTTTTTTCAGCCTTGCACCGTGGCAATCGGGACAGCTTTGCTCCGTCATGTGCTGTTCGATTTCCGTTCGGGAGTATTCGCTGTTGGTTTCCTTGTAACGGCGTTCCAAATTGGTGATAACACCCTCAAAATCGGTGGTGTATGTGCCGCTCATGTACCCCGTACTGCGTTCCATTTTAATTTTTTGACCCTTTGTGCCGTATAAAATCGCCTGCTTGCCTTCCTCGCAAATAGCGGCAAACGGTTCATCCAGCGAAAAGCCGTAGTGGCGAGCCAAGCCCTCGAAATACATTTGCGCAATTGTTCCGCCCTCACTGTAGCTCCAGCCGCTTGCCTTGATGGCTCCCTCTCGAATAGACAAAGACTCATCGGGCACAACCATCTTCGGGTCGATTTTCATGAACACGCCCAGACCCGAACAAGTGGAGCAAGCGCCGTAGGGATTGTTGAACGAGAACATACGGGGCTCCAATTCTTCCATGCAGGTGCCGTGGTCGGGACAAGCGTAATTCTCGGAAAAGAGCAATTCTTCGCCGCCGACAACCGAGCAAAGCACCAAACCATCCGCAAGCTTTGCCGCCGTTTCCGCCGAATCGGACAGACGGGAGCGCACGGATTCCTTCACAACAAGGCGGTCAACGACCACCTCGATGTCGTGGCGTTTGTTCTTTTCAAGCTTAACGGTTTCCGACAAATCATAAAGATTGCCATCCACCCGGGCACGGACAAAACCACCCTTGCGTGCGGATTCCAGCACCTTGGTGTGCTCACCCTTTTGCCCTCGGATAACAGGCGCCATAATTTGAATTTTTGTGCCCTCCGGCAGCTCCATCACACGGTCGACAATGTCATCCACCGTCTGCTTTTTGATTTCACGACCGCAGACGGGACAATGCGGCACGCCGACCCTTGCATAGAGCAAGCGCAGGTAATCGTAAATTTCCGTCACGGTACCGACCGTGGAACGGGGATTTTTGGAGGTGGTTTTTTGGTCAATGGAAATCGCAGGAGAAAGCCCCTCGATGGAATCGACATCAGGCTTATCCATCTGCCCCAAAAACTGACGGGCATAGCTCGAAAGCGACTCAATATAGCGGCGCTGACCCTCGGCGTAGATGGTATCAAACGCCAAGGACGATTTGCCCGAGCCGGAAAGCCCTGTGAACACCACAAGCTTATCCCTCGGGATTTCGACATCGATATTTTTCAGATTGTGCACACGGGCACCCTTTACAACAATTCTTTTTTCTTTCATTTTTATTTGCCTCGTCTGAGTTTTTCAATACGGTCACGCAGATAAGCTGCGTGCTCAAATTCCAAAATCTTCGCCGCTGCTTTCATCTCCTGCGTGAGCTGTTTTATCAGCATTTCACGCTCGGCACGGCTGAGCTGTTTGTCGGTTTTATCCTTTAGCGTTACCTTGCCCGAAATTTCCAACACATCGCCGACATCCTTGATGATGGTCTTCGGCACAATGCCGTGCGCTTCGTTATATTCCATTTGGATTTGCCGTCTGCGAGCCGTTTCTTCGAGCGCACGCTCCATGGACGGCGTTACACTGTCGGCATACATGATAACCTGCCCTTCGGCGTTACGGGCGGCACGGCCGACCGTTTGAATGAGCGAGGTTTCACTGCGCAAAAAACCTTCCTTATCGGCATCCAAAATCGCCACAAGCGATACCTCGGGCAAGTCAAGACCCTCACGCAGCAGGTTGATGCCGACCAGCACATCGAATTCGCCCAAGCGCAAATCACGAATGATTTCCATGCGCTCAATCGTGTCGATGTCGTGGTGCATATAACGCACCTTGATGCCGAGGTTATCCAAATAATCGGTCAGATTCTCAGCCATTTTTTTGGTGAGCGTTGTAACCAAAACACGCTCCTTCTTTTCAACTCTTGCATTGATTTCGCCGACCAAATCGTCAATTTGCCCGTCGGTGCTCCGCACGGATATTTCGGGGTCAAGCAGACCTGTCGGGCGGATGAGCTGTTCGGCGATTTGGGCGCTGTTCGTGCGTTCGAATTCGCCGGGCGTTGCGCTGACAAAAATGCGCTGATGCGTGCGCTCGTAAAATTCATCAAAGGTCAGCGGTCGGTTATCGTAAGCGGACGGCAAGCGGAAGCCGAAATCCACCAAATTCTTTTTGCGTGCCCGATCGCCGCCGATCATGCCGCGCACCTGCGGTAATGTCACATGAGATTCGTCCACAAGCAGTAAAAAATCATCGGGAAAATAATTGAGAAGTGTGAACGGAACCGAACCGGCAGGCTGACCCGAAATGACACGGGAATAGTTTTCAATGCCTTTGCAAAAGCCCGTTTCACGCAGCATTTCCATATCGTATTCCGTGCGCTGTTTAATGCGCTGAGCTTCGAGCAGTTGACCGTTTTTAACAAAGTTGTCATAACAAACGGCAAGCTCTTTATCAATTCGCTCAATTGCTTCCTCCATTTTGTCACGGGGAATGACATAGTGAGAAGCGGGATAAATCGCAACATGATTCAGCACAGCTTTAATGTCACCCGTCAAGGCGTTAATCTCGGTGATTCGGTCGATTTCATCGCCGAAAAATTCAACCCGAACAGCATTCTCCGACGAATAGGCAGGAAAGATTTCCACCACATCGCCACGCACACGGAACTTATTACGCACAAAGTTCACATCGTTGCGCTCGTACTGAATATCCACCAATTTTGCCAACAGCGCATCCCGGCTTTTTTCCATGCCGGGGCGCAATGAAATGAGCATATTTTTGTAATCAAACGGACTGCCCAAGGTGTAAATGCACGACACGCTTGCCACAATAATGACATCTCGTCTTTCCACAAGGGAGCAGGTAGCCGAGTGACGCATTTTATCAATTTCATCGTTCACCGCCGAATCCTTTTCGATGTAGGTATCGGTGGTCGGCACATAGGCTTCGGGCTGATAATAGTCATAATACGACACAAAATATTCCACGGCATTTTCGGGGAAAAATTCCCGAAACTCCGTGCAAAGCTGAGCGGCGAGCGTTTTGTTATGCGCCAACACAAGGGTCGGTCGGTTCACCTGCTCAATGATATTCGCCATGGTAAAGGTCTTGCCCGAACCGGTTACACCGAGCAGGGTCTGCTCGTGATAGCCTTTTCGGATGCCGTCAACCAATTTGGCAATTGCTTCGGGCTGGTCGCCCATCGGCTGATATTTGGAATGAAGAACAAAACGATCCATTTAAAAAATCCTCTTGTTGTAAATTTCGTGAAAATGTGGTATGATTTCGCTTGTCGATATAAAAACGGCGAAACAATCGGAGTGTGAAACGACAAGATGAAAAGCTTTACAATCAACGCAAACGATGCGGGACAACGGTTGGATAAATTCGTCACCAAAGCGGTTCCCCGTCTGCCCCAAGGGATGCTTTACAAATACATCCGCACCAAGCGAATCAAAGTCAACGGCAAGCGAGGAGAGATTTCCACCCGTCTGCAAGCCGGGGATTTGATTGAACTGTATATCAACGATGAATTCTTTGAGCCGGTACAGAAAAAATACGACTTTATGAGTGCTTCCAAAAAGCTGGATATTCTGTATGAGGACGATAACATTCTGCTGCTCGACAAAAAAGTCGGTTTGCTCTGTCACCCGGATGACCGTGAGTACGCCGACACACTGATTGCAAGGGTCGAGCGGTATCTGTTTGAGAAGGGTGAATATCAGCCCGACAAGGAAAACTCCTTTACGCCTGCGTTAGCCAATCGCATCGACCGCAACACGGGCGGCATTGTCATTGCTGCCAAGAATGCGGAAAGCCTGCGGATTCTCAACCAAAAAATCAAGGCTCGAGAGCTGAACAAAACATATCTTTGCTTGGCACACGGTCACTTTGACAAGCCCGAAGCAACCTTGAACGCCTACCTTTGGAAAGACGAAAAGAAAAACAAGGTCACCGTCACATCACACCCCGTTGAAAACGGCAAACAGATTCGCACCCGTTACAAGGTGCTTGACGAAAAAGACCGTTTGAGCCTGGTGCGTGTGGAATTGCTCACGGGGCGCACTCATCAAATCCGTGCGCATTTTGCGTTCATCGGTCACCCTCTGCTCGGGGACGGAAAATACGGCACAAATGCACTCAACAAAGAAAAGGGCTACAAAAAGCAATGCCTTTATTCCTATCGGCTTCAATTTGCGTTCACGACCGACGCCGGTATTCTCAACTACCTTAACGGCAAAAGCTTTGAGGCGGAAAATGTTTGGTTTGTGCGTGCATTTTATGACGGCACATTATGAGAGCATGGCGATAAATTCGGCTTCGTCAATGACCGTAATGCCGAGGTCTTGCGCCTTTTTCAGCTTGCTTCCGGCTTCTTCGCCGGCTAAAACATAATCGGTTTTTTTGGATACGGAGGAAGATACCTTTCCTCCGTATTTTTCAATCAATTCACCTGCCTGCGTTCGAGTATAGGTCGGCAAAGTACCCGTCAAAACAAAGGTCTTGCCTGCGAAACGGTCGCTTTCGATTTCACGCAGAGAGCGCATATTCAACCCTAATGCCGTGAGGTTGGCAATCAGCGCTTTTGTTTGCGGAAGTGAAAAATACTGTGCCACACTTTCCGCCATAATTCCGCCGAAGCCCTCGATGCCGGCAATATCCTCAGCCGTGCTTTCCGCCAAGGCCTCCATGGTCAAAAAGCGGTCGCTCAACAGCTTGGCGGACTTTTGCCCGACATGGCGAATGCCCAAGCCGAAAATCAATTTATATAAGTCGTTCGTTTTTGATTCTTCGATGGCACGGAGCAAATTCTCGGCAGATTTTTCGCCGAAATGCTCGAGTGTTTTGACCTGCTCGGCAGTCAAACGGTAGATGTCTTCCACGCTTTTGACAAAGCCTGCGTCCACCAGTGCATCCGTCACCGCTTCACCCAAGAATTCGATATCCATAGCGTCACGGGAGCAAAAATGAATCAAGCTGCGGCGCAGCTGTGCCGGACAATCGGAGTTGGTGCAGCGCACGGCTGCCTCTTCGGCCTCCCGAACCGTCGGCGCACCGCAGGACGGACAGACCGACGGAATTTGAAACACCTG
>DNXM01000178.1 GCA_003505905.1 Oscillospiraceae bacterium | reverse complement strand
CTAACTCCGCATAGGTAAAGCCTAAATTTTCCTCATCGGTTTTGCCGCAAAGCCCGTCAATGGGGGGCTTATCCACAAGAACATCCGGCAGGGTGTTACATCTGCCGGATGTTCTTGTGGATAAGCCCCCCATTGACGGGCTTTGCGGCAAAACCGATGAGGACAACCTCGGCTTCACTTACGCACAGCTTGACCGTTATATCCGTGAGGGCGTTCTCGATGACGAAAATATCAAGAAGCGCATTGATGAAATGCACCGACGCAATCTTTTTAAGCTGAGTATGATGCCTTGTTTTAATCCACTGTTGGAATGAGAGTGAATGAGTCACCGGCTTTTTCGTGTCGGTCACTGAAAAAACCCTTACGGTAGTATTTGACCGTAAGGGCAAATTATTAGTCGATGTGAATAAATTCGGTCGTGATTTCACCCGATGCGGCGTTGATTTTAAACAGCCGCCCGCCGAGTGTTTCCTTGGTGTGGCTTGCGTGACAGCTCAAATATCCGTCGTTTGCAAGCAGAATTCCGCAGTAGCTTGCCGTCACATTGTTTTCGTGGTCGTGACCGAAACAAACAGCCTTTACATCGCCACGCTCAACAAAAGCTCGGAATAAACCGCTGTTCAGATATTGGCAGCTGACCGCTTCACCCAATACGCCTTCGAAGCTTGTCTGTTCACGGTTCTTTTCCGCCCAAGCAAGCTCCTGAAGTGGAACGTGCATAACAGCCATCGCCGGAATCTTTCGGTTCTGCTCAGCCTCAAGTGCCTTGGATGTTTGATAATAGTCAACCACCTGCGAAAAGTCAACGCCCCGTTCGCCGCTGTCGATGCCGCCTTTATTCGGCAAAACAATCGGGCAATCAGGGGAAAGACCGTACTCTTCGGCAAAATCATCGCATCCTCGGTGCGAGTCAAAGCAATAGATGCAAAATCGAACGCTTTCTCCGTTACTTTCGTAAATCGGAATATAAAAATCCGAATCGCCCTTGCTTACTTTGTCGCAGACGGAATAACAGCAGGGATAACTCTCGTAAACATGAATTGCTTGGCTGTTCGGCAGACCGTAATTGTCATCGTGATTGCCGAACACATGAGCCCAAGGCAGGCTCCTTTTTTCCATCGGCGCCGTTAGTTCGTCAAGCATTTGCTGAAGCTGTTCCGCATTTTCAATGTGAATGATACCGGGACCTGCGATATCACCGAGTAAAAGCACCAAGTCCGGATTGCTTTTTTGCACGACGCTTTCAATATAGTTTACGGTGTTTTCCTCATCGTAACCGACACCGCCGTGAATATCCGAAATGCAGAGTACCCGAAAACAATTATTTTGTTGAAAGGTTAGTTTGGCTTTACTGCTGTATTGCATGGGCAAATCCCCGTCCCTTCAAAAGATGATAACATTTTATGCCGTTCTGATGAAAAAGTCAATGATTATATGGTGACAGAATAATAACGGATTGTTAATTTTTTTCTTTTGGCTTGACTTTATTCTGTGGGTACGCTATACTTAAACCACAAATTATCGTTAGGAGGATATTACCACCATGGATTGTATCAAAAAGATTTTCAAAATCATCGGTATTCTCGCCGCTGTTGCAGGCGTTATTGCGGGCGTTTGCCTTGCTGTTAAAAAGATTAAGGAAAAGAAAGACGCTTGCGCCGACAACGAAGAGTGCTATGTTTCCTGCTCTTGCTGTGACGAAAAGGCATAAGTTAATCGAAATTTTTTCGGCAGACGGCTTTTGTCGTCTGCTTTTCTTTTTGTAATTTTGTCTAAAAAACACCGCATATTTTTGTGAGAAGCGAATGCAAGTTTCGGTTGAAATAAACACATTCATATGTTAAAATTGTACAAGCATTATGAAGGAGTTGATTACATGAGTTTGCCTGTAGCACTTCAGCTTTACACCGTTCGTGACGAAATGGAAGCCGATTTTGCGGGAACCCTGAAAAAAACAAAGGATTTCGGCTATGACGGCGTTGAGTTTGCCGGTCTGTTCGGCAAAACCGCCGACGAGGTTAAGAGCCTTTGCGAAACAATCGGTTTGGTTCCGATTTCCGCCCATGTTCCGCTTGATGACATGGTTGCCGACCCCGACGGGGTGTTGTCCGTCTATGCGAAAATCGGCTGTAAGTACATCGCCGTGCCGTATTTGACGGAAGACCGCCGTCCCGGTACAGACGGTTGGGAAAAGACAATTGCCGATATTCGGCTTGTTTGCGAAAAAGCAAAAGAACTCGGCATGACGATGCTTTATCACAATCATGATTTTGAGTTTGTGAAAATTGACGGCAAGTACGCTCTTGACATTCTTTACGATACCATTCCGTCCGGCTTGCTTCAAACCGAGCTTGACACCTGCTGGGTCAATGTCGGCGGCGAAAATCCCGCAGATTACATTCGCAAGTATGCGGGTCGTGTGCCCGTTGTTCATCTCAAGGATTTCGTTAAACGGGGTCAGGGCGGAAAGCTTTATGAGCTAATCGGCATTGATGACGATTCCGCCACCGCCGAGGAGGAGGCGTTCAGCTTTGCTCCCGTCGGCAGCGGTATGCAGGATATGCCGTCTGTTTTGAAAGCTTCGGAGGAATCCGGTGCTTTTTGGGTGGTTGTAGAGCAGGATCGTCCCGCAAAAAAGCAAACTCCGCTTGAATCCGCGGCGTTAAGCCGTAATTACTTAAAAAACCAAGGTTGGTAAAATAAATGAAAGGCGTGATTACCAATGGCA
>DNXM01000011.1 GCA_003505905.1 Oscillospiraceae bacterium | reverse complement strand
CGGTTTCTCTTCTGAGATCGCCTTCGATTTTTACATTGTGGTCAATGTATTCACGCAGCTTGGAAACTTCGTCTTCCGTCAGGTCCTTAACTCTCGTGTCGGGGTTAATGCCTGTTGCCGCAATGATATCGCCTGCAGTTTTGCGACCGATACCGAAGATATAGGTCAAGCCGATTTCGACTCTCTTATCTTTCGGAAGGTCGACACCTGAAATTCGTGCCATTTTACAGTTGCACCTCCGTTAATGGTTTGCGTCAAATTAACCTTGACGCTGCTTGTGCTTCGGGTTCTCACAGATGACCATGACTTTACCCTTGCGCTTAATGATTTTGCATTTCTCGCAAATTTTCTTTACAGAAGGTCTGACTTTCATTTGGAATACCTCCTAATTCTGCTTGCTATTTTGTACGCCACGTAATGCGGCCCTTCGTAAGATCGTACGGCGACATCTCGACTTTAACTTTATCACCGGGAAGAATGCGAATGTAGTTCATGCGCAGCTTGCCCGAAATGTGAGCCAGCAGTCTGTGCCCGTTTTCCAATTCAACCTGAAAGGTTGCATTGGGCAGAGCTTCGATGACGGTGCCTTCGACCTCTATCATATCCTGTTTCGACATTCCCTAAACCTCCATTGTCAAGCTTGGTTCTCTTGGCGGTCAAGTGCCGCCAGAGCTTTTTTCAAACTGCGATTGGTTGCCATTGTTTCAGCGTCAAGCACGGCTTTGCTCGGTGCGATGTGAAGCGGATTTTTCTGCTTCGGCTTTTCGAGCCGACGCTCTTTTCCGTCACACAGGGCTACCGATTTTTCGCCGATGCCGACAACGGCCATAAGCTTGCCTTTGTCACGCCCCGCTTTGGAGCGAACAACGCTTCCGATTTTAAGCTCCATACCCAACACCTCAAACAACCGTAAGAATCTTGGGTCCGTCGTTCGTTATTGCGACGGTGTGCTCAAAATGCGCCGACAGACTTCCGTCTTTTGTTTTGACGGTCCATCCGTCCGACAACTGTTTGACCTCCCAGCCGCCCATGTTAATCATAGGCTCAATGGCGATGGTCATGCCCGGTAACAGGCGCACACCACGACCGGGTGTGCCGAAATTCGGTACGCTTGGGTCTTCATGCAGCTTTGTGCCCACACCGTGCCCGACAAAATCACGGACAACGGAGTAGCCACGCTCCTCACAATAGCGTTGAACAGCGGATGAAATGTCGCCGATTCTGCCGCCTGCAACAGCCGCTTGGATGCCTAAATACAAGCTTTCCTTCGTGGTGTTGATCAGCCGCTCCGCTTCGGGGCTGATAGAGCCCACAGCGAAAGTGGCGGCGTTATCGCCGTTGTAGCCGTTGATCGCAGCCCCCAAATCAATGCTTACAATGTCGCCTTGCTTGAGAACACGCTTTTTGTTCGGAATGCCGTGAATGACCTCATCGTTTATGGAAATGCATGCCGTGGCAGGATAACCTGCGTAGTTCAGGAAATTCGGCGTAGCGCCTTGGCTGATAATGTACTTATAAGCCAAGCGGTCGATTTCCTCGGTTGTTACACCGGGTTCGACAGCCTCCCCTGCCACCTTTAATGCTCCCGCCGAGATTCTGCAAGCCTCACGCATAAGACTCAGCTCACGGTTCGTTTTGAGCACTATCATGCTTAATCCTCCAAAGCTTTCAAGGTAAGCGCTGTGGTGTCAGCCACTTCCTCCTGACCGATCACGGTACGAAGAATACCCTTCTTCTCATAGAAATCCTTCAACGGCTCGGTCTGCTCATGGTAAACCTTGAGGCGGTCGAGAACCGTATCGGGGTGATCGTCCTTTCTTTGAATCAGCTCGGCACCGCAGGCATTGCACTTGCCTTCGACAGCCGGCTTTTTGTATTCGAGGTGATAGGATGCACCGCAGGCCTTGCAGACTCTTCTGCCGGACATTCTGCGGACAATCTTTTCATCCTCGACTTCAATGCTGATAACTTTATCAATCGCAACACCCATGGCATCGAGTGCTTCGGCCTGCGGAATGGTTCTCGGGAAGCCGTCAAGGATGAAACCGTTTGCACAGTCCTCCTTGGCAAGGCGTTCCTTGATGATGCCGATTACGACATCGTCGGGAACAAGCTGACCTGCATCAATGAAGGACTTTGCCTTCAAACCCATTTCCGTTCCGTTGGCAAGTGCCTCACGGATGATGTTGCCGGTTGAGATGGCGGGAATGGAGCAGTGATTGCTGATAACCTCAGCCTGCGTTCCTTTTCCCGCACCCGGGGCACCGAGAAGAATCAATTTCATGTTTTTGTGTCCTTTCTCGTGTCCTGCATCAATCAAGGAAGCCCTTGTAGTGACGCATCATCATCTGGCTCTCCAACTGCTTCACGGTTTCAAGTGCGACACCGACAAGAATGATGATGGATGTGCCGCCCAAGGAAATGTTCATGCCCTGGGAGTAGTAACCATCGGAGAACTTGTCGAGGCAGAAGGTAGCGACCTGGCTGAAAATCATCGGGAACAGGGCGACAACGCTCAAGAGCAAAGCGCCGAGCAAGGTGATTCTGGAAAGAATCTTTGCGATGTAATCAGAGGTGGGCTTGCCGGGACGATAACCGGGGATTGCACCGCTGTTTTTACGGATGTTGTTTGCCATCTCGATGGGATTATACTGAATGGTTGCATAGAAGTATGCAAAGAAGATAATCAAAACGAAATAGATAACAATGTAAATCGGGTGCGTGGACTTAAAGATGCCGAAGAAGGTTTCCAAACCGCTGCCCTCTTTGACATCAATAAACATCTCAACCGTAGGCGGAAGAGAGAGGATTGAGGAAGCAAAGATGATGGGCATAACGCCGGACATATTGACCTTCATCGGGATGTGCGTGTTCTGACCGCCGTACATTTTACGACCGACAACACGCTTTGCGTACTGAACCGGGATGCGTCTTTCGGCGTTGTCCATCCACACGATGTAGGCAATCATGAGGATTGCGATAACCGCAACGATGGGAGCCAACGCATAATACGGACCGCCGTAGGTAAAGTACTGAACGAGCTGAGTGACCATGGTGGGAATACGGGAAACGATACCGGCAAAAAGGATAATGGAGATACCGTTGCCGATGCCCTTGTCGTTAATCTGCTCGCCGAGCCACATGATGAATGCGGTACCTGCGGTGAGGACAAGGATGATAACAAGTGCCTGGAACACGGCGGCGAAGCCGGTGAACTTTGCACCGTTTGCATCCGTCATCAAGTAGTTTTGGTTACGCAGATAGAAGTAATAAGCAGTGGACTGCATGATGCCCAAGCCGACGGTTACGAAACGGGTGATGGAAGCGATTTTCTTCTGACCCTCTTCGCCTTCCTTGGAAAGTCTTTCCAGGGGAGGAATGGCGACGGCGAGGAGCTGCATGATAATGGATGCGTTGATGTACGGGGTGATTGACATAGCGAAAATCGTGCCGTAGTTGAAGGCATCACCGGTCATCATGCTCAAGTAGCTCATAAAAGTGCCTTCGGCAGCGTCTTTAAGGATACCGCCTTCGGCAATGTTGGTGAACGGTACGGGAATTGCAGCACCGATTCGGAAAATCAAGATGATGAAAGCTGTGAACAAAAGTTTTTTACGCAAGTCGGCAATTCGCCAAGCATTGATAATTGTCTTCAGCAATTCAGATCACCTCTGCCTTTCCTCCGGCAGCTTCGATCTTAGCTTTGGCGGACTCCGAAAAAGCATTGACCTTGACGGTGAGCTTTTTGGTGATCTCGCCGTTGCCGAGAACTTTTACGCCGTCGAGCTGTTTTTTAACAAGTCCCGATGCGATGAGTGCGTCAATATCAACGACTGCACCATCTTCAAATTTTGCGTCAAGAGCAGAAAGGTTCACGATAGCGATTTCCTTAGCGAAAATGTTGTTGAAACCTCTCTTGGGGATTCTTCTTTGAAGGGGCATCTGACCGCCTTCAAAGCCGGCTCTCATGCCTCTGCCGGCACGTGCCTTCTGACCCTTGTGACCTTTACCGGCGGTTTTACCCTGACCGGATGCAGGACCTCTACCGATACGCTTACGCTCAGATGTTGAGCCGGGTGCCGGTGAAAGCTGATGTAATTTCATTTCAAGCACCTCCTTATTTACGCTTCGCTGACCTGGACAAGGTGAATGATTTTGTTCACCTTACCTTGGGTTGCGGGGTTGTCGGGCTGGACCTTTTCATCGCCGATCTTATGAAGACCGAGTGCGTGAGCGGTGGCAATCTGGCTCTTGTTGGAACCGATCAAGCTTTTGACCAGCTTTACCTTAATATCTGCCATTGTTTCCACCCTCCTTAACCAAGAATTTCTTTTGCTGACTTCTCGCGGATTGCGGCAACTTCGTCAATGGTGCGAAGCTGCTTAAGACCGTCGATGGTAGCTCTTACAACATTGCAGGGGTTGTTGGAACGCAGTGCCTTGGAACGGATGTCCTTAATGCCGACTGTTTCAACAACTGCACGAACGGGGCCGCCGGCGATAACGCCGGTACCGGGGGCAGCCGGCTTAAGCAGAACAACGCCTGCGCCGAACTTGCCGAGAACTTCGTGCGGGATTGTGGAGCCTTTCAAGGAAACCTTGAAGAGGTTCTTCTTGGCATCTTCGATGCCCTTGCGGATTGCATCCGGAACTTCGCCGGACTTACCCAAGCCGAAGCCTACCATACCGTTGCCGTCGCCGACAACAACAAGAGCGGCAAACTTAAAGATACGACCGCCCTTGACGGTTTTTGAAACACGGTTGATTGCTACAACACGCTCTGTGAGCTCAAATGCCGATGCGTCAATTTTAGCCAAAGTATTACCCTCCTTACTCAGAACTTCAGGCCGCCCTCACGGGCGCCTTCGGCCAGTTCTTGCACACGGCCGTGGTAGATATAACCGCCTCTGTCAAAGACACAGTTTTCAATGCCTTTGGCGACAGCGCGCTTTGCCAATGCTTCGCCAACCTTGCGGGAGGCTGTTTTGTTTCCGCCGTATTCTGCGAATTCCTTCTCAACCGTTGAAGCAGATGCAAGGGTAACACCGTTTACATCGTCAATCAGCTGTGCATAGATGTGCTGAAGGGAGCGGAATACGCTCAGGCGCGGACACTCGGGTGTGCCGGAGATCTTTTTACGAACTCTTGCATGACGAGCATCTCTTGCCTTTCTTGTTTCAGGTCTTTTAACCATTTCGTTTCAACTCCTTCAAATCTTATTTGCCGCCCTTGCCGGCTTTGCCTTCCTTGCGGCGGATAAATTCGTCAACGTACTTGATGCCTTTGCCCTTATAGGGTTCGGGCGGACGCTTCTCACGAACTTCCGCAGCAAACTGGCCTACCTTCTGCTTGTCGGGACCGGAAATAACGATCTTGTTGGCGTTCGGGCATTCAATCGTGATGCCCTCGGGTGAAGCCATAATAACCTGATGTGAATAACCGATGTTCATCACAAGGTCCTTGCCCTGCATGGAAGCACGATAACCGACGCCGTTGATTTCAAGCTCTTTGCTGAAATTCTGATGGCAGCCTGTAATCATGTTCGCAACGAGTGTACGGGTCAAGCCGTGAAGCGCACGGTTTTCTTTCTCATCGTTGGGGCGGGAAACCGTAACGGTGTCGCCGTCCTTTGCGATAATCATGTTGCTGTTAAAAGTTTTTGTAAGAGTACCCTTGGGGCCCTTAACGGTTACGGTGCTGCCATCAATGGTGACATCAACACCGGCGGGAATTGCGATAGGCATTTTGCCGATTCTTGACAT
>DNXM01000244.1 GCA_003505905.1 Oscillospiraceae bacterium | reverse complement strand
TGAGCACCGCCATGGTTCGGGTCATGCTTCGCTTTTGGAAAGCGGCGGCGAGCAGGGAATAGATTTTGCCGTAATTTGCTTGAACAAAGGGTACGGCGAAGTCAATTTTTTTCATCAGCTCGTCACAACCAAAATTTTCTCGAATCGAAAGCTTGGCTCGCTTGCAGGACACCTGAAGCTCCCGCTGTAAAAAATCGGCAAGCTCCGTGAACAGAAAAACGGATTTTTCACATCGCACGGTGTCAAAGTCCAACCCCAGCGAGGTGAACAAATTCATTTCGATTTCATCGGTTGAAAGTAACACTTCCATTTTTTTGTTGGAGTGCATCGCACTCGAACCGACATCCCGATAATAATATCCCTTTGAGTCAACCGAAACAATACGGCGGCAGAATTTTAGAAGGGAAAGCACAAAAATTTTATCTTCACCGATGCGGATGTCGGTGGGAAACCGCACATGATTTTCCATGATGAGATTTCGGCGAATTACTTTGCAACATACGCTGTTTTGCTGACCGTCCGTGAGCATTTTACGAGCGAATTTTGCAACGATTTCTTCGTTTTCCACAACTGTTGCGCTCGGAAAAAATAACGGCTGTTCTCTTTTGCCTTCCGTTCGGTCAAAGGTCATGCCGCAAAAGGAAAAATCGCTGTCGGTTTGTTCGGCGGCGAGCAAAAGCTTTTCATAATAGTCTTTATCAAGGGTGTCGTCCGCATCGCAAAAGCCGATGTACCTGCCCTGTGCTTTTTCGATTCCGGCATTTCTCGCTCGGCTCACGCCGCCGTTGGGTTGATGCACCACAACGGTGTTCGGATGCTCGGCGGCAAACGCATCGCAGATTTCCGCACTGCCGTCCTTGGAGCCGTCATCGACTAAAATCAGCTCCATGTCGGCAAAAACGGTTTGCTTCGTCATCGAATCCAAGCAAAGCGGCAGAAATTTTTCCGCATTGTAAATCGGAATAATCACCGATAAGCGAACCATAAGGCATCCCTCTTTATCAAAAATTTTCTCACATCGCAATTTGTGAAAAAGGTGAAAAACTCAAAGAAGCGAATACACAACCTGCATAAAGGAGCGGTTGCTGTAATCCCGCTCGCCACAGTTTTGAATCAGCTTGGCTTGAGTGGATTCATCGGCGAGCAAATCGGTCAGCGCCTGCGCCACCGATTCCACGCCCATGGGGCAAATCACACCGTCCACACCGTTTTCCACTTGGCTCGGTGCGGTTTCGTAATCGGTAATCAACACGGGTTTGCCGAGCATCTGCGCCTCACGCACCGTCACCGCCTTGCCCTCGTAACGGGACGGCTGTGCATAAACGGTGCAGGCGTTCATGTAGGGGTACGGGTTCGCCTTTTTACCGAGAAAAACAAAACAATCGCCGACCTGAAGCCGTTCGATTTCGCTTTTTAACAAGGCTTCGTCGGGCCCGTAGCCGAGAATGTACCATTTGAATTTTACGCCGTTGTCCCGCATGATTTTTGCGCTTTGCGCCGCCAACTCAAAGCCTTTGGCGTGGCAGACACGACCGACGGAAAGAACGGTCTTTTCGCTTGTATCCATGTCGTTCGGCACAAATTCTTCCGCTTGCGCACGGACCAACTTTTCGGGCAAAATATTTTCAATGGTAATCAGCTTTTCGGCAAGATTCGGGTAAACGGAAGCAAAGGTGCTGCAAACCTCGTCGGAAACGCCTGCGATTTTGTCAAAGCAGTTCCAAACGGTTTCATCCTGCTGAAAGTTCATGTTCGCCCGGGTGTAGTCGGTGTGAATCCAAGCGATTTTGCGGTCGGCATTCACATTTTTTGCCGCAAAATCGTGCGGCCACATGAAGCTGATTGCCGTGTCGTAATGCTTTTGGATTTTCGGCATCGAGCCGACACAGCGGTGCCAGTATTCTGCCAACAGTGCAAAGGTTGCGGCATCGTCCGTGCCGTATTTCCGCTCGGTCATAATTTTGGTAACCGCCCGTTTGATGCCGAGCACCGGGTGCGTTTTCAGCACCGAGGCAATCGGCTGCACCATCGTGGCGCAGACACGAATTTCGGGCAGTATATTGCAGCGGCTGTCGATGAATTTGAGCAGCTCACCGCCGACGGAAAACAGCTGTAAATCAACCTCGTACCTTTCGTAATCCATGGCGTTGAGCAGCCCCAACAAGCTGCGCTCAATGCCGCCGATTTCCATGCCGCCGCTGACGATTAAAACGGATTTTTTTTTCATCCTTTTTCACCTCGGTGGAAGAAGTTCACACCCAAAAAGCGGTGAAGAATGCGGGTGATTTTGTTGCGCAAAATATCTTTTTTGCTCAGCCAGGTTTTGGCGTACCAATGAATGGCTTTGGTGTTTTTTGTTTTTTTCATCACGCCCGTCAGGTCGTTGAACGGGCAGAAATATTCGGGCGGATAAACGGAAAAGCCGGCGCAGAGCTGAACGGTTCCGTCGTTCTTTTTTAAGCCGTGCTTTTGCAGCTCGGCGGTGAAATATTTGCAGATGGTGATGATATTGTGCGTGCCGTCCTCGTTGAGAAACGACATATTCTCGTATAAATCCATCATCGTTTTAAACAGCTCGTTGCCCGGCTCCTTTGCCCAAAGAATCAGCCCGGGTGCAACATAAGTGTCGTCCTCAAATGCGGCAATGGCATCCTGCTCGAGCAGGTCATAAAACGGTGCAATCACTTCCACATCGGTGTCAAAGTACAAGCCTCCTTGCTCGTATAACACCTTGAACCGAGCGTAGTCGGAAACGAAGGCATATTTTTTGGCGTCATAGGCTTGGCTGATATAGAGGTTGGAACGAACATCAAAATTTTCTTCGTTCCACTCTTTGATTTCAAAATCGGGGAACGCTTTTTGCCAAGAAGCAATGCACTTTTGAATAAGCGCACTTTTTTCGCCGTGACCGAACCAAAAATAATGAATCGTCTTATTCATAGGCTGCTCTCCTTTAACGCAAGAATTCAAACCAGGTGTTGTTGTTCGGTGTGAAGAAATCGGAAGAGTACAAATCCATGCCGGTTGCGTAAGCTTCTTTGACAAAGAAAACCAAATAGGCAGCGATAAGCAAAACATAAAGCGCTTGGTTTCGTTTTTGTTTGAGGCAAATACCGAAAATCAGTGAAAGCAAAAGGATGACATAAGGTGCGGTGTAGAAAGCAAAGCGAGCGAAAATCCAGTTGTAGCCTGCCAGCATATAGATGGCGGCGTGCACAACGGAAAGGTTAATCAAGATATCGCACACCGGTGAAACAGAGCGTATTTCTTTGGAAAAATTGATGGATAGCGCAACATGCAGACAGTTAAACAAAATGCGGAAAATCTCCGTGCCGGTTTCACGGCTGCCTTCATCAAACCAACCCTGTGTGTAAATCTCATAGTCACCGTCCTGCAGCATATCCATGAACGAGGGCATGAACATACTGACAAAGAACAGGGCAAGCATACCACCGCCGATGATGGCAAAGGTCGACAAAGACCAAGCTCGTTGACGGCACAAAAAGTACAGTGGTATCATTACCAAAGCAGAGCTGTGGATGAGGTAGGCGATGAAAATCAAGATAAGATATTTGAAAAAGTCCGACTTTTTCGGAGAAAACAAAAACCTTGTACCCATGAGCAGAATGCCGGTTGCCACATACTGACGGATGCCGTTCATGGTTGAGGTGTAAAGGCCTGTGGTGAAAAAGAGAAAAACAGCGGTATCAAAACTGAAAGCGTAGTTGCGCAGAAACAGTGCCATGGGAATGATGGTGAGCAGAGAACAGACCGTAACGAGGGAATGCGATTCAAAGCCTGATTTTTGCAGCAGGTACTGCATAGTTTCGAAGAGAAACGCTTTTGAGCCGAATTGCGGCTGCACGATTCCGTTTTCGATATTCAAATCATAGGTGTAGGTGTAGTAGAAGGTGTCGCCGATATTATTGCGCAGCAGCGAAAAAAGCAGCATAATAGCGGTCGGAATTGCCATAACGATAAAATTTGCTTTTTTTTTGCCCCAAACATTATGCCCCAAGCTCGGCACACGGTCACCGATAAGAGAGAAGAAATAAGAGAACAAAAAAACGGTTAACAGGTTTGTTGTCATAACACTTATTATCCTTTTTGTTGCATTTTTGTGTCGGCCTTTAAGTGATACAGAATCATTAGTCTTTTCGGAATAACAGCGGAAAGAATGGGTTTAAGGCAAATGATGTAATATTTTTTACTTAACTTTGCCTGTTTGCAGCGGTTGAGCAAATACGAAGAAAGTCGCAGATTAAACTTGGCTTTTCTTCGTTTGTAAGTGAAGGCGTCCTCTCGAACAATGTAAAGCGGTTCCAAAATGTTGGCTGCCTTGTAACCTGCCAAGTAAAGGCGCCAGAACAAATCGACATCTTCGATTCTTGCCAGCTTAAGGTCGTCGGAATATCCACCGAGTGCTCTATAGACTTCGGTGTGCATGAGGATGGTTGCGTGACAGCAGGGGTTACCGAACGCCAAGCGTTCTATTTCGGGAAATTCGCTGACGGTGCGGACGGTGTCGGTGCCGTATATTTGCATGAAGGTGCCGACCACGGCGTATTGCGGATGTTCCTCTAAAAAGCGAACTTGTTTTTCAAAACGGTCGGGTGTGGAAACATCGTCACCGTCCATGCGTGCGCAATACTTGCCCGTTGCAACTGAAAGACAGCGGTTGAGCGTCGGCCCGAGGGTGATGTTCTTTTCGTTTTTGAGCAGTACGATGCGGTCGTCTTTGTCGGCGTAGCTTTTTGCGACCTCGTAGGTGTTGTCGCTCGAGCCGTCGTCACACATGATGAATTCAATGTTGGCGTGCGTTTGGTTGAGTACGGACTCGATGCTTTCGGCAAGCGTGTCGGCGCAGTTGTAAATACCCATCAAAACAGAAATCTTCACATCTTCATAAAGGTAATTCATGCTCCACTCCTCCATTCGATTTAGCGATTGAACGCCTTTTTTATTTTGCTTCGTGGTAATTCGGCACAAGGCTGCGAATCAGCTCACGAACATTGCCTGCGTTCACATTCTTCAGCGCTTCCAAGCCCTGCTCGAGTTTTTCGTTCTCGAATTCTACGGGCGGCAGCACAAAAATTTTGTTGTTGGCGGTCAGCTGCATTTCGCATTCCTCTTCGCTGAGCGTCAGTTCTTCATAGAGCTTTTCGCCGGGACGAAGCCCCGTGAATTCAATTTTAATATCCTCATACGGCTTGTAGCCCGAAAGGCTGATGAGCTTTTCGGCAAGCGAGGTGATGCTCACGGGTTCGCCCATGTCCAGCACAAAGATTTCGCCGCCTTGGCTCAAGCCGCCGGCTTGGCAGACGAGCTGTGCCGCTTCGGGAATGGTCATAAAGTAGCGGGTAATGTCCTTGTGGGTGACGGTGACGGGACCGCCGTGTTCAATCTGCTCCTTGAAAATCGGAATAACGCTGCCGTTTGAGCCGAGCACATTGCCGAAGCGAACGGCGGCGAAGTGCGTGCCCGTGTTTTTGCGTTCAAAGTATTGAATAATCAATTCCGTAATGCGCTTGGAGGCACCCATGACATTGGTCGGGTTGACCGCCTTGTC
>DNXM01000123.1:5853-6058 GCA_003505905.1 Oscillospiraceae bacterium | reverse complement strand
GTATGCGGTTATGTTCACGAAGGTGACTCCGCCCCCGAAGCCTGCCCGCTTTGCAAATGCCCCGGTGATAAATTCACCGTTCAGGCGGACGGCGCAAGAATTTGGGCTGACGAGCACAAGGTCGGCGTTGCCAAGGGCGTAGAGGACGATATTCTTTGCGGTCTTCGTGACAATTTTGCAGGCGAATGCAGCGAAGTCGGTATGT
>DNXM01000123.1:5562-5715 GCA_003505905.1 Oscillospiraceae bacterium | reverse complement strand
AAGTTTGCCGAGCTTCTCGGTGAAGTTGTCAGCGACAGCACCAAGGTCAACCTTCAAAAGAGAGTGGACGCCGAGTTCGGCGCAACCGAAGGCAAGCTTGCCCTTGCCAAGCTCGCAAAGGCTCGCAACTACGATGCCATTCACGACACCGTT
>DNXM01000123.1:0-5506 GCA_003505905.1 Oscillospiraceae bacterium | reverse complement strand
CCCGTCACGGCAAGGCATTTGAGGGCCTTTTGAACCGTTACTTCGCAGACTGATTCGAAAGACAGCAATAATAATTACAACCCGACAGATCGTTTTCTTACGGTCTGTCGGGTTGTGCTTTTTTTGGAATAAGCAATTACGCTCGTCGGATTTTTTGATGTCACACCGATTGCGCACGAACACTTTCCGCAATCTCTTTTAATTTTTCCACCATATTGATAACATCGGCGGTTTCGGTGTTTCCGTTGATAGTAATGATGCGCAAACATTTTTTACCATTCAGCGTCGTGGTAACAATATAGGCATAACCGCTTTCAATCAGCTCTGCGGATATTCTCTCGTTGAGTCGGTCATACAAATCGGGAGCAAGGGATTTCGGCGCATAGCGCACATTGATTGTGCCGCATGAGGGCTTGGAAACAAGCTCCCAATCCTCTGCCTCGGCAAATCGTTTTGCGGCAATGCTTGCATTGAAGAAAGAATAGTCAATCACATCCGCCAAAAGGTCGGTACCCATTGCCTGAATCGTGTACCAAAGCTTAAGGGAACGGGCAGGACGACTCATTTCAATACCCAAATCCCAACCGTCGTTATGCTCCGTGCTCAAGACATCCGCCAGATATTCGGGATGTTCGGAAAAAGCATCGAGAAGTCTGTTTTTATCCTTCACAACGACACAGCTGCAGCTATAGGTTTGAAGCGCCCATTTATGGAAATCCCATGAGAAAGAATCTGCACCTTCCAATCCTCTTGCAAGGTTTTTGTAAATATCGGAGATCAGGATGGAGCCGCCGTAGGCACCGTCAACGTGGAACCACATGTCGTACTTTTCGGCAATATCCGCCAGCTGATTCAGCGGGTCGATGGAGCCTGTGTTGGTCGTGCCCACAGTACCCACGATCATAAAGGGCTTTTTTCCCTCTGCAATCGTTCTCTCCACTTCNNGCAAGATTGAGCCGCCGTAAGCTCCGTCCACATGAAACCACAAATCGTATTCCCGAGCAATATCGGCAAGGTCTTTCAATGGGTCAATCGTGCCGGTATTGGTCGTGCCGCAGGAGCCAACAAGAAGAAAAGGCTTTTTCCCCTGTGCAAGCGTATTCTCGATTTCTTTCCGAAGAATATCTGTTCGAATACGAAAGCTCTCATCCGTATCCACAATGACAATTTGGTCGTTGCGTAACCCCATCAGCCTCATGCCCTTACGAATGGAGGAATGCGCTTGATTTGAACAAAAGGCAACCGCATTCGGAAGGTCATATCTGCCGGGGAGCTTTGCCTCCCGACCGCATATCATGCCCGTTAGATTTGAAAGAGAACCGCCTGAGGTGAAGATGCCGCCGCAATGCTTCGGGTCAATGCCGGCTCGCTCACCTGCCCAGCGAATCAGCTTTTCTTCAACAAGCATCGGTCCCTGTGACAGCTGATAAGCTCCCATATTGGGGTTATAAAGGCATGACAAAATCTCGCCGGCAATGGAATACGGCGAAACGGCACCGGCGACAAAGGAGAAAAAGCGAGGGTGCTTCAAAAGCGTTGTAGCACTCAAAATCAAATCGACAATTTCATCACCCACGGCTTTCGGATCCCTACCCTCGCACCGAATCGGAATATCCGTAATTTTTTGAAGCGTTTCCGAATCCGGCATCGGGTTTATCGCCTTGTCCCGAATATTCAAATTCTGTTGAATAATCCGTTCAAATTGTCCGGCAAGCTCCGTAATCTGCATTTTTAACGCTTGCTCACGCTCAATGTTATATTTTTCTCGGTCCAGCATAAATTCCCTTCCTCTTGTTAAATTATCAACAGTAGTATGATAAAAAATATCCCTTTGAATTTTAACTCAAAATAATCAGATACAGTCAAATAAATTCGGATACTCCCCCAACAAATGCGACACATCGTCCATATAGGTTAAGCGCAAAGGGCTGTTGTTTTCGTGATATGTGATTTTGGTGACGGCAGTATTGAGCTGACAAAAGATGTAATTTGCCTTTTGCTCCATGCCCAAAGCCGCCGCAAGCAAATACTGGTTGAAGGTTCCGTGGGCGCAAAGCATCACGCTTTCGCCGAGCGTATAGGCGGAGGTAATACGCTCAATCACACGCTTGGCACGCACAAAAATTATCTTTTCGTCCTCCGTCCCAAGACAGCACGGAATGAACGGCTCAACCGCAGGAAAACGCTTTTTCAATTCCTCAAAATCAAGCCCTGCATAATCGGGTTCGGTGTCCTTTTCCATTAAATCGGGCAAAATCCGAATGTTTTTTGCGCCGTTGCTCGGCTGTTGACGCACAACGGCGTTCGCCGTAGCAACCGCACGCAAAAGCGGTGACGCATAAACCGCCGTCAAAGGTAAAGAGGAAAACCGCTTGCCGAGCAAATCGGTCTGATGTTGCCCCAATTCTGTCAATTCGGGGTCAAGCGTAAAATCGTCACACACATTCCCCAGCGATTCTCCGTGACGAACCACATACAAAATCACAACAAATTCCCCCGTTACAGCTCAAGCCGAACTTCGACCGGGCAGTGATCCGAACCGAAAATTTCGGGATGGATGCAAGCGCCGACCAAGTTTTCTTTCAGGCTTTCGCTGACCAAAAAATAGTCAATTCTCCAGCCGACATTCTTTTCTCTTGCGTGGAAGCGATAGCTCCACCACGAATACGCATCCGCCGTATCGGGATAAAAACAGCGGAACGAATCGACAAAACCGGCTTGAAGCAGTTCGCTCATCTTGCCCCGTTCTTCATCGGTGAAGCCCGGGTTTCGGTGATTGGTCTTGGGATTTTTCAAGTCAATTTCTTCGTGTGCCACATTCATGTCGCCGGTCACCACAACGCCCTTGTTTTTGCTCAGCGACACCAAGTAAGCACGGAAATCGTCTTCCCAATCCATGCGGTAATCCAGGCGTTTCAGCTCATCCTGCGAATTAGGCGTATAAACGCAGACAAAGTAAAACTTTTCAAATTCAAGCGTAATCACACGACCCTCGGTGTCGTGCTTCGGAATATCCAACCCGTAAAACACGGAAATCGGCTTTTCTTTGGTAAAAACCGCCGTGCCCGAATAGCCTTTTTTCTCGGCATAATTCCAATATTGCTCGTATCCCTCGGGCTGAAAATCAATCTGCCCTGCCTGTAATTTGGTTTCCTGCACACAAAAAATGTCCGCATCCAATGAGCGGAAGATTTCTTCAAAGCCTTTTGTCATGCAGGCACGCAGACCGTTCACATTCCACGAAATAAACTTTTTTGTTGCCATATTCTTACTCCTTCAAGCGAAGTTTATATACACATTTTAGCACAAAGTTACGCTCATTTCAACAAAAAAGGCAGAGCGAAATCGCTCTGCCTGAATTTTTGTTAGGGCATATAGGGGTTGTCATCGCACTCATAATCTTCGGGCATAATGTACGGCGTAATAAATCGAATCGTAAAATCCACACCCCATTGACCGACTGCTCCCTGCCAATTACGGGAATGCGGTTCAATGGAAAGCATACCGTCATACTTGTGAATGTACAGCATCGCCATAACGGCACCCCAATTCACATTGTCCAAGCCCGCAGGCGGATCGTCATAACCGTCACCGTCAATATACAGCGTGCCTTTGATATGAAAATGATAAATGCGGTCGCCCCATTTTTTCATTTCCGCCAAATAGTCCCCTTGACGGGAACGACAATGCGAGGTGTCGTACTTCAAGCCCAATTCAGGCAAACGACCCAGCACAACATCCCAGGCAGGGTCACAAACAACGAAATTTTCCCAATCGCAGTTATAAACTGCGATTTTGACATTACGCTCTTTTCCGTATTCAATCAACTTGGAAAAATAGCCAACAGCTATGTCGCAATTCTCCATGAATGACTTGCCCTCGACTTCATTGCACCCTGCATTAAACACCGGACAACCGAGATAGGAAGCCAAATCAATGCAATTCTTGTCGTGCGCAAGAGCTTCGGGAATGATTTGACCGTTTTCGTCAATGCGTTTCATGCCCCAACGGCCGATTGAGCCGACACGGACACCGTACTTTTTGCAGCTTTCGGCAATTCGCTCTTTTTCGGCAAAAACCTGAGAGCTGTCGTAGTTGTGGTTGATACAAAATTCGACCCATTTCAGCCCTTTGTCATGAACGGCTTTCAAGCATCCGTCCGACCAGCCGTTGATAATTCCGAGATACATATTCGTTGCTCCTTACATATCATAGTGATGAGCCTGCTCGAGCATCATATCCTTCACTTTCATCAAGCGAGTGGTGGTGCTTCGTTCATTCTCATCCAATTTCATGGTAATATATTTAATGGTTTCCTCATACTGCGGAATCATCACGTGTTCCAACGCATTCACACGGCGGCGGGTCTTTTCGATTTCAGCCGCCATCAGCTGACAGGATTTTTCCAATTCCGCCAAGCGGAGCAGGTCGGGCAGAATATCCGACAAATTGCCGACCGCTTCATCCAAATCAGTCGATGTAAAAGCAAAGCCGTAGGAATAAACATCGTTGGCATCCGCTGTTTTGAATTTAGCATCATATTTCGGAATCATTACGCTCATCACATTTTTTTGCGAGATTTCCAAACTCATTTCCTGCGTGGGCATCATCAGCGCAACATCCAACGCAGCTTCATCCATAACAGACCGTGTCACGGACATATGAGCATTGGCTTTTTGAATATCGGCTTCCACCTTCACTCGCAGCTGCTTGTTTTCACGCACCAGTTCCATAAAACGGCGCATCAATTCGTCACGCTTGTCTTTGAGCAGCTTATGCCCACGGCGAGCCGTGATGAGTTTTCGCTTTAAGTTTGTCAACTCCATTCGTGTCGGGTTGACATTCAGAACTGCCATGTGCAGCACTCCCTTCGTCAGAATTTGCCGTAGTATTGATTAAGCAATTCATCGCTGATTCGCTTCAGCTCGCTACGAGGCAAAATAGAAAGCAGCTTCCAGCCGATGTTGAGCGTTTCTTCAATCGAGCGGTCGCTTTCAAAGCCTTGGGAAACATATTCCTTTTCAAACGCATCGGCAAACTTGGCATACAGCTTATCAATATCGGTCAAAGCCGCCTCACCGAGAATGGTCATCAATTCCTTGGCATCCTTACCTCTTGCATAAGCCGAGAAAAGCTGATTCATGGTGTTGGAATGGTCTTTTCTGGTCTTACCCTCGCCGATTCCCTTATCCTTCAAGCGGGACAGTGACGGCAAAACATCAATCGGCGGATTGATACCCTTGCGGTAAAGCTCACGGTTGAGAATAATCTGACCCTCGGTAATATAACCGGTCAAATCGGGAATGGGATGCGTTTTATCGTCTTCGGGCATCGACAAAATCGGAATCATGGTAATTGAGCCGTCTTTTCCCTTTTGACGGCCTGCACGCTCGTAAATCGACGCCAAATCCGTATACATATATCCGGGATAGCCACGGCGACCGGGCACTTCTTTTCGGGCGGCGGAAACTTCACGCAGTGCATCGGCGTAGTTCGTGATATCCGT
>DNXM01000007.1 GCA_003505905.1 Oscillospiraceae bacterium | reverse complement strand
GTTCGGTATTTTTCCTCGTTTTACTATACAATTCTTTCGGTTGTGCTTTATCTGCATTTTAATAACAGCATCATTGATAAAAGACTGCGTCGTTATTTGAAAATAATCGCCGCAATGATTCTTATCTTTATGTTTATTCGTTTGGAAAAATATGTGTCTTTTTTTGAAAACAAAACCGTTACACGCTTTTTATGGTATTGTTTCTATGTGCCGATTCTTTCCATTCCGCAGATTTCGTTCTTTGCGACGCTTACCATCGGTAAGCCGAAGGATGAGAAAATGCCTTTCTATACAGCGGTCACGGGAATCTTCACATTTATTTTGATTATTCTGACGCTTACGAACGATTGGCATCAGCTTGTTTTCCGCTTTCATGCAGGTTTCACGGACGCGACAGGCGGCTACACCTATGCCGTTTTTTACTATGTGATTTGCTTTTGGTCTGTTTTGCTTTTGGCTCTTTCGATTCACAGCTTAATGCTGCAAAACAGCTTTGATTATGCAAAAAAGAACGCTTGGTTGTTGTTTGTGTATTTATTTGTTTTTGTTGTTTTGCTCATTCTTACCGTCAGCAATGTGCAAACCGAGCTTTGGGGAAGAGAGATTTGCGAAGTGCCGGAGATGATGAGCTTTATTTTCGGCGGCTTGTGTGTACTCTGCCTTTCCATGGGCTTTATTCCGTCGAATTCCGAGTACAGAGCGTTGCCGAGCACGACTTCCCTTGCTGTTTATATGGCAGATTCAAATGGTAGGGAAGTGTTTCAGAGTAAGTCTTGGATTCCTTTTCCGATGAAAAACACAAGAAAATCGAATTCGTTTTTTCTTGATAAAAACACCCGTGTTTTCTGTAAACCCATTTCCGGCGGTTGTGCCTACCGTCAGATGGATTTGTCGGAAATCAACGCAATCAACGATGAATTAAAAGAGGTTGCCGATGCTCTTTCGGAAGAAAAGGAGCTGATTCGGCTTGAAAATGAATTGAAGAAAAAGCGAGCAAAGATTGACGCAAAATCCAAAACATACGATGACATTGCCGTGAAGGTATTGCCGCAATCAACTGTAATTGAGTCACTTGTTGCGCAAACAAAGAAGAATCCGGAAAATTTTGATTATAACATGAGAGTCGTTTGCATCTATGTGTCCTATATTAAGCGTATGTCAAATCTCATGTTGATGGCATCGGAAAAAGAAGAATTGGAGCGAGCGGACCTTCAGCTTGCTCTCGCCGAATCAGTTCGTTACCTACGAAAGACGGGAATCATTGCCGATTTATTTTTTGATGATATTGAGTGTCGGCTTTCGTCCGAACGCATTGTTTCGGCGTATCACTTGTTCCAAATTGTCTTGGAAGAAGCGCTCCCTTGCCTTAAGGCGATTCAAATTACATTACTCGACAAGGAAGTGCGCATAAATGTTGAGGGGAACGGCATTCAACTAACGGACAGACCCGGTATCCGTACACAAGCCGAAGATGGTATCACAACCGTAAAAATCCCTTTGAATGCGGAGGTGTTCGTATGACACCTTTTTTCACACTTCCCTATACTGCACACGGCTTCTTTTCAACATGGACAGTCCTAATCAGCATTGGATTTGTGTTTTGCGCCGTATATGCCGCTTATCAGCTTCGTGTTTGGAGCAGCGTTCTTTCGGCAGTTTTGTTTTTGCTGGCGTACATGACCTTTTCCACTCTGAAAATGGCGTCGGAGCATATGCTTGTTTTGGATTCAAATATTGTGAACAATCTGCTATCTCTCCCTCATGTTTTTCATGCCGCGTTTCTGATTTTGCTGTCGCTTGCTTGTGTTGTTCAGTGCCGTGCCGTTTACCGATACGATAAAACACACATCACACCGAAATCCGTCAAACAAGCCGCAGATGATTTGACAACGGGCTTACTGTATTATCACGACAACGGTCAAATTCGCATGATTAACCACAAAATGAATGACCTTTCTTTTGTTTTATTCGGGCACGCATTGCTCAACGGCAAGACCTTTGAGGATGAATTGGGCGGTGAAAAAATCATTACGGCGAAGGACGGCAAAAAGTACCGTTTTACAAAGCGTGATTTTTTCTTCAAAGGCATTTCTTTGCACGAAATAACGGCGGAGGATGTAACGGAACTGTACCTCAAAATTGATGCTCTGCGTGCAGAAAACGAGCAACTTTGCGAGCATAACCGCCATATGCGTGATTACGGTGAAAAAATCGACGAGATGATAACGCGCGAGGAAAAGCTCAATGCCAAGGTGTACATTCACGACGAAATGAACCGACTGCTGTTATCCATTGATAATGCCATCCGCAGAAACGATAACAAAGAGAAGGCGGCATTGCTGAATGAGCTGCAAAAGAATATTCTAATTCTCTGCATGGAAGCGGACAGCGAAACAGATAACGAGTATCTTGCGGACTTATATGAGTTGTCAGCACGCATCGGCATAACGGTACATATGAAAAATCAGCCGAAATTAAGCAATGAACAGATGCGCATTTTTGTGCTTGCCGCCGAAGAATCCATGGTCAACGCCGTGAAGCACGCCAATGCAAAGCAGTTCTATATTGAATCGTCCGCAACGGAAAACTTCTTTTCTGCATCTTTTTCTAACGATGGTACCGTACCGACTCAACCGGTTCATGAGGTTGGCGGTCTGCACGATTTGCGACATCGAATTGAAGCGGTCGGCGGTCAAATGAGCGTTTCTTATCAGCCGCAGTTTACTTTGAAAATTATCTTGCCGAAGGAGGAAGACGCCTATGTCATATAATGTCCTTGTTGTGGAAGACCAGCGGATGCCCAGAAAGCTGTTAGAGCTTTATATTCGTGAAAGTGACCGTTATTACCATGTCGGCAGTGTGTCAAATGCCGATTCCTCATTGCCTTTCTGTGACCGAAACAAAGTGGATTTGATTTTAATGGATGTATTAACCGAGTTCGGCTCAAACGGTTTGGATGCTTCGGAGAAAATCAAAGCAAAGTATCCGAATATCAAAATTATTATTTTGACCTCCATGCCGGAAGCCGGCTGGCTTGCACGAGCGAAACGAATCGGCGTTGATTCGTTTTGGTATAAGGAAACGGATACAGACAGCATCCTGAACATTATGGATTGCACGATGGCAGGCGAACATATTTTTCCCGATACAACACCCGTTGTGCAAATCGGTTCAACCACCAATCACGAATTCACCGAACGGGAAATCGTGATTCTGCGAGAGCTTTTGACAGGGGACAGCAACAGCGAAATCGCCAAGCGACTGGATATTTCGATTGAAACGGTTAAATTTCACATTACACAAATGTTGCAAAAAACAGGCTTTCACTCAAGAACTGAGCTTGCGACGAAAGCAAGAAGCCTCGGAATCGTAATCAAATAAAATCGAGTAGGACGGGAAATTCCCATCCTACTCGATTTTATAATATCTGTTTTATCCTTATTTCAAGTTGTTGCGCAGGGCTGCAAGCTCATCGGCGAGCGTCTTGGGCAGCTTATCGCCGAACTTGCCGTAGAACTCGGCAATGCCTTCGGCTTCGGTGTTCCACAAAGCCTTGTCAACATCCAGCATGGACTTGAGAGCATCGAGCGTTACTTCCTCTTCAATGCCTTCACGGTTGATGTCTTCCGCTTTCGGAACATAACCGATGGCTACTTCGTCAGCGTCAACCTTGCCTTCGCAACGGTCAAGAATCCATTCAAGAACACGAAGGTTATCGCCGAAACCGGGCCACATGAAGTTGCCTTCATCGTCCTTACGGAACCAGTTAACATTGAAGATTTTCGGAGCCTTGTCAGCATCAAGACCTGCGCCGATGTCAATCCAATGCTGCCAGTAGTCACCCATGTTGTAGCCGCAGAAGGGAAGCATAGCCATCGGGTCACGGCGAACAACACCGACAGCGCCGGAAGCGGCAGCGGTCGTTTCGGAAGCCATGATGGAACCGACAAATACGCCGTGATTCCAATCTCTGGACTGATAAACAAGGGGAGCAAGCTTGGCTCTTCTGCCACCGAAGACGATAGCGGAAATCGGCACACCCTGCGGATTTTCAAATTCTTTGCTGATGCAGGGGCAATTCTCGGCGGGAGCGGTGAAACGACTGTTGGGATGAGCGCCTTTTTCTTCGCTTTCCTGACCGTTCCAGGGGTTGCCTTTCCACTCAATTGCGTTGGCAGGCGGATTCTTGTCAAGACCTTCCCACCAAACTGTCATCTCATCATTGTTGATAGCAACGTTTGTGAAGATAGTGTCCTTCATTGTTGATGCAAGAGCATTGTAGTTTGACTTAGCATTTGTACCAGGTGCAACGCCGAAGAAGCCGTTCTCAGGATTGATAGCGTAAAGTCTGCCGTCTTCGCCCTGCTTCATCCAAGCGATATCGTCACCAAC
>DNXM01000094.1 GCA_003505905.1 Oscillospiraceae bacterium | reverse complement strand
CAAAATTAACGCCTTTTACAACTCTGCCGTCTCGCACATCAAGGCAAGGAATTATTCTTTTTGTTATCATTTTGCCACCTCGATTGCTTCTTTCAGGTCAATGGCACCTGTATAGTAGGCTTTGCCGATAATCGCACCGTATAGGTTCATGTGCCGCAGCTCTTTGATATCTTCCATCGTGCTCACACCGCCCGAAGCGGTGATGTCCATGGAAAACTTTTCGGACAGCTCCCGATACAGTGCCAAATTGGTGCCTCTCATGGCACCGTCTTTGGAAATGTCGGTGCAGATAATGTTGCGCACGCCGAGTGACTGCATATCAAGCAAAAACGCTTCGAGCGAAACGGCGGATTTTTCCAACCAGCCTTTAATGGCAATATATCCGTCCTTCACATCGGCACCAACGGCAATTTGCTCACCGTATTTGCCGACTGCCTGTTCCAAAAAAGCTCGGTCATTGACCGCTGCTGTGCCGAGAATGACACGGTTTACACCGCTTTCCAAATATCGCTCAACGGTTTCCATGCTGCGAATGCCGCCGCCGATTTCGGAAAACAGAGGAGTGTTCTGGGCAATCTCGGTTATAACCGAAAGGTTCGGCGTGGTGCCGTCCTTTGCACCCTCCAAGTCCACCAAATGGATGTGGGTTGCGCCGCTGTTCACAAAGTCACGGGCAATTTCAATCGGATTATCGCTGTAAACCGTCATGTTGTTATAGTCGCCCTTTAACAGACGGACGGCTTTCTTATCAAATAAATCAATGGCAGGAAGAATAATCATGCTTGTCCTCCTTCGCAGAAAGCACGCAGAATATTCAACCCGACTTTTCCGCTTTTTTCGGGGTGGAATTGACAGCCGCAGATGTTTTGGTACTGCACGGCGGCGGTTAGCTCTTTGCCGTATTCCGCTGTTGCAATCAGGCTGTCTTCGCAGTCGACTGCATAGTAGGAATGAACAAAATAGACACAGCTGTTTTCGGAAATGTAGCGGAACAGGGGAGAGGGCTTGGCAAAATGCAGAGCGTTCCAACCGATGTGCGGAATTTTCAAGCCCTGCGGAATGGTATGTTCCATGGCGATGATTTTGCCCTTGAGTAACCCTAAGCCTTCGTGTTCGCCGTATTCACAGCTTTTTTCGAATAACAGCTGCATTCCCAAACAAATGCCCATCAAATCTTTCCCGTTTTTCGCTTCTTCGCAAATCACTTCACCCAGACCGCTGCTTTTCAGCTTTTCTGCGGCGTCACCGAAGGCACCGACACCGGGCAAAATCAGCTTATCTGCTTTTCGAATCGTGTCAACATCATCGGTTACAACGATTTCCGCACCGATGCTCTTGAACGAGCTTTGCAGGGAAAACAGATTGCCGACACCGTAATCAACAATCGCTATCATTTACAGTACCCCTTTCGTGGAGGGGATTTCGTCGGCATATTCAAGGTCGATGGCAACGGCTTCTTTCAAGCTGTGTGCAATGGACTTAAATGCGCCCTCAAGGATGTGGTGCGAGTTTTTGCCGGCGAGCTGACGCAGGTGAAGTGTGATTTTGCTTTCACGCACAAATGCCGTCCAAAATTCTTCGCACAGCTCGGTATCAAAATCACCGACCTTTTGGGTCGGAAGAACAAGCTCGTATTCGAGTGTGTCACGGCCGGAAATGTCCACCGCCGAGAGAATCAGCGCCTCATCCATCGGCAACAGCTTGTCGCCGTAGCGCACAATGCCTTTTTTGTCGCCCAAGGCTTCGGCAAACGCCTTGCCGAGCGTGATGCCGATATCTTCAACCGTGTGGTGGTAATCTACCTCAACATCGCCCGTGCAGAACACCTTCAAATCAAAGCGTCCATGGCGTGCAAAGAGTGTCAGCATATGGTCTAAAAAGCCGCAGCCGGTCTGAATATCACTCTCGCCGTCGCCGTCCAAATCCAAGAAAAGGCGAATGTCGGTTTCACCTGTGGTTCGTTTCAATTCTGCTGTTCTCATGCTTTTCTCTCCTCCGATAATTCCGTAATCGTTTTTATCAGTGCTTGCATTTGTTCCATGGTGCCGATGGTGATGCGGTTGAAATTGGTCAATTTTTCTTTATCAAAATGGCGAATTAAAATGCCTTTTTCCTTCAGCATTCGGTATAACTCGCCACCCTCGATTCGGTCGCTTTCGGCAAACACGAAGTTGGTTTTGGAATCCAACACATGAAAGCCGAGCTTGCGAAGCTGTTCGGTTGTCCAAGTGCGGTTTTGCATGATAACCTTGCAGTTGTCCATGTAATAATCGTTTTCTTCAAGCGCCGCAACTCCTGCCGCCTCCGACAAAAGATTGACATTGTAGGGGTTGGTGGAGTAGCGCAGGGTGTTCAAGTCGGCAATCAGTTTCGGGTTGCCGAAGCCGAAACCGATTCTTGCGCCTGCCATGGAACGGGATTTGGAAAATGTGCCCGTTACCAAAAGATTGTCGTACCTGTTAATCAATGTTACGGCACTTTCGCCGCCAAAATCCACATACGCTTCATCCACAATTACCACATTGTCCGGGTTGCTTTTGACAATTCGTTCAATGTCATCGAGCGGCAGGAATTTTCCTGTCGGCGCATTGGGGTTGGCAATGACAACGGTTTTGTTGATGCCGATGTAATCATTCGGGTCAAGAACAAAATCGTTTTTCAGCGGAATTTCGGTGTAGGGGATGCGGTTGATTTGCGCAAAAACGGGATAGAAGCCGTAGGTGATGTCGGCAAAGGCGAGCGGTGCGTTTTCGTCGGCAAAAGCCATGAACGCAAAATTCAGCACTTCGTCTGAGCCGTTTGTCATCACGATTTGGCTCGGGTCAAGGTGATAAACCTCCGCCATTTTGCTGCGTAATCTGACACATTCGGGGTCGGAATAAAGCGCCAAACGCTCACTTTCCTTTTCGACCGCCTGCGCAACACGCGGTGACGGCGGAAAGGGAGATTCGTTGGTATTCAGCTTGATATATTGACGGTTTTGCGGCTGTTCACCCGGGATGTAGGGCACAAGCTCCGAAAACCGTGCGGAAAAAAATCGACTCATGTTTCTTCAAAACGGACGGTGGCACTTTTTGCGTGTGCGTCCAGTCCCTCCTTGTTGGCAAAGTAGGCAATTTTATCACTCACGGCCTTGAGCGCATCGGCAGTGTAGTAGGTGTATTGCGACTTTTTCACAAAGTCGTCCACCGACAGCGGCGAAGAGAAGCGTGCGGTGCCGCCCGTGGGCAGGGTGTGATTCGGACCGGCAAAATAATCGCCCAACGCCTCGGGGCAATTTTTGCCCATGAAGATTGAGCCTGCGTGCTTGATGCAATCCAAATAATCAAACGGATTGTCCACGCAGATTTCAAGGTGTTCGGGTGCGATTTCGTTGGCAATATCAATGGCAAGCATCAAGTTATCCTGTGCAACAATGATTTTGCCGTTGTTGTCAATGCTGGGTCTTGCAATGCTTTCTCGGGGCAGAAGCGGCAGCTGACGCTCCAACTCGGCTTGCACCTTCAATGCAAAATCGTAGCTGTCCGTAACCAAAACGGCGCTTGCGTTTTTGTCGTGCTCCGCTTGTGAAAGCAAATCCGCCGCCACAAAAACGGGGTTGCAGGTGGAATCGGCAACGACCAAAATCTCGCTCGGTCCCGCAATCATATCAATGGAAACCAAACCGAACACCTGCTTTTTGGCTTCCGCCACAAAGGCGTTGCCGGGGCCGACAATCTTGTCCACTTTCGGAACGCTCTCGGTGCCGTAAGCCAAAGCACCGATTGCCTGTGCACCGCCGACTTTGAAAATGCGGTCGATGCCTGCGATTTTTGCAGCTGCCAAAATTTCGGGGGTCACTTTTCCGTCCTTTCCGGGCGGTGTCACCATCACGATTTCGGCACAGCCTGCGATTTTTGCAGGGATGCTGTCCATGAGTACGGTTGACGGATAAGCCGCCGTGCCGCCGGGCACATAAAGACCGACCTTTTCAATCGGAATCACTTTTTGACCGATGACAATGCCGTTGGATTCGTTGATGATAAAGCTGTTGCGGCGTTGCTTTTCGTGAAAGGTGCGAATGTTGGATGCGGCTTCCTTGAGAATTTCGATGAATTTGTCATCTACCTTTTTGAAAGCCTCGTCAATCTCTTCTTCGCTTACTTCCAAAGAAGACAGGCGCACACCGTCGAATTTTTCAGTGTAATTCTTTAATGCTTCATCGCCGTTTGCCTTAACCTCGGCAAGAATCCCTGTGACAATATCTTCCACATTGGCGGAAAGATTCTCACGGGCAAATATTTCATCGGTGCTCACTTCACCGTATTTGTATATTTTAATCATTTAAAGCTACCTGACCTTTCATCTTTTCCGTAATTTCTTCAATTTGCCTGTTCATAAAGCGGAACGAAGCTTTATTGGCAATCAACCGTGCGCTGATGGGTAAGATTGTGGATTTAACCTCCAAATCGTTTTCTTTCAGCGTGGTTCCCGTTTCGACAATGTCGACAATCACATCGGACAAGCCCAAAATCGGGGCGATTTCAATCGAACCGTTGAGCTTGATGATGTCGATATCCCGACCGAGCTTGGTGTAGTAGTCGGACGCAATGTTGACGAATTTTGTCGCAACACGCAGGGTTTTCACATCGTCGGGGTTGAACTGCTTTTGGGCGGCTACCGCCATACGGCATTTGCCGAGGTTCAAGTCCAACAGTTCATATACATCGGGCTGATATTCAAGCAAAATGTCTTTGCCTGCCACGCCGATGTCGGCGGCACCTCGTTCAACATAAATCGAAACATCGCTCGGTTTGACCCAAAAGTAACGAACCTGTTTTTCGGGGTTTTCAAAAATCAGCTTGCGGTTTTTCTCTTTGATGGAAGGACAGTCGAACCCCGATTTTTCAAACATCTCGTAAACCTTTTCACCGAGTCTGCCCTTGGGCAATGCAATGTTCAGCATGATTATCCTTCCTTTCTCAAATCAATAATTTCTTTGCAGCGCAGTTTGTCGGGCTTTCCTTTTTGTGCCGAGCAGGTGAAGCCCTTGGCGATTAAATCTGCTGTTTTTTCGGCAACAACGGCGCAGGGGACGGTTGCGTCATACAGCACCAAAAAGTCCACATCATAACCTTGCTTGGTCGGAGCAAGCTGTTCGAGCGTATCCAAATACAGCGCAAAACCGACGGCGTGGGAGCGACGGTGCATCTTTTCCATCATTTTGTCGTATTGACCGCCCGAAAGAATATCGTTGGCAATGCCATACAAAAAGCCCTTGAAGATAAAGCCGTTGTAGTAGTTGTTGTCGCTCACAAGGGAAAAATCAAATTGGATTTGTTTGCTGTAGGGGGAAGTGTCCAACAAAGCGGAAAGCTGTTCCAATTCTTCTGTGTTGCCGACAGCGGGAATTGTTTTGAGGGATTCCAACACGCTGCTTCGCTCGCCGTAGGCATGAATCAGCCGACACAGCGTGCTATAGCCGTTTTCTTCAATGCCGAATTCTTCACAAAGTCTTTTCAAATCGTGTTCATTTTTCTCGGAAATAAAATCAAACGCCTGCTTTTTGAAGCGTCCGTCCTCGCAAAGCGAATCCACAACGGTGTTGAGAATGCCCAAATGCGAAACGGTCAGCACGAAATTTTCACGGATGGAGGCAAGGCTTTGCGCCGCAAGCGAAATGACCTCGAAAATATCATACAAGTCGGTGTCGCCGATGCACTCCAAGCCAGCCTGCATAATTTCCTTGAAGCGATGCGTGCTCTGCGAAACACGGTAGACATTTTCGTTGTAATAAACCTTTTGCTTAACGCCGGCAACGTCCTCACCGCTCTTGATGATGGAAAGCGTTACATCGGGCTTGAGTGCCATCATTTTGCCGTTGGTGTCGTTAAAGGCAATAACACGGTCGCTGACCATGAATTCCTTGTTGCGGATGTAAAGCTCGTACTCCTCGAATTTGCTCATCTGATAGGGCAGATAGCCGTGCTTGCGATACAAATCACGCAAGTTGAAAAGAACCTTTTCCTCGTATTTTAACAGTTGTTCGTTCATTCGGTTTCGCCTGCTTTCAATCGTTCGATAATGGTTTTATAGCCGCCTGTGCCGTATTCATAGCACTTGCTGATGCGGCTGATGGTGGCAGTGCTTGCACCGGTTTCCTTGCTGATGGCGGAATAGCTTTCGCCTTTGTCGAGCAGCACGGCAACCGTCAAGCGCTGTGATATATCCAGCGTTTCTTTAATGGTACAGATATCCTCCAAAAAAGCATAACACTCTTCTTGGCTTTTTAGGCTTAACAATGCCCTGCACAGCTCATCTGTGCTGTGGTTATGCCAATTTGCCATGGTTGTCCCTCATTTCTGCTTTATTGCTTTAGTATGCTAATGTGATAATGTGATGATTGTATCACAACCGAATCGGCTTGTCAACCGTTCCTGCCAAGTTTTTTGTGCTTATTTGTTCGGTTGAAATTGACCAGGGCAATGCCGATGCAGACGATGAGCAGGGCAATGAAATAGTTGATGCGAACGGCCTGCGTTTCGTGCAGGAAAAGAATCGAAAGCAGAACACCGAATATGGGGTTGAGAAAACCGTAAATGGATACGCTCGACACATCGTTGTATTTGAGCAAAATCGTCCACAGTGTGTAGGCAACGGTGGAAATCAAAGCGAGGTAGAACAGAATCAAAACCGCTTTTGCGCTTGTGAAATGAATTCGTCCACCCACGGCAAAACCGCCGAGGCTCAACACAATGCCGCCGAGGACGAACTGACCGCCGCACAGCAAAACGGGATGGTCGTCTTTGGCATAAATTTTGGATAAAACAGACGAAATCGCATAGAAAAGAGCGGCAAGTAAAACCATGCCTTCCCCGAGGAAGGTCATGTTGAATTGAAACCGTCCGCCCGTTAGGTTGACTAAAATGACGCCGAGAAAACCGAGCAGACAGCCCATGACTTTTCGGCTTGTCAATTTTTCGGTGCGGAACACCAAACAAGCCGCCAAAATGGCGAAAAAGTGGGCGAGAGAATTGACAATGGAGGAGTTTACACCCGTACTGCGGGCAACGCCGATGTAATAAAACGCATACTGTCCGACGGTTTGAAAGACGCTGAGCTTGGCAATCTTTTTTAGTTGGTTTTTGTTCGGAATGAGGGGTTTGCGTTCCGATAAACTGCCGATAAGCAGGATGAGAAGCCCGGCAAGCGTGAAGCGAATGCCGCCGAACAGAATTTGATTTGCCGTATCGGAGGAAGAAATGCCGAGCAATTGCATTCCGATTTTGACGCAGGGGAATGCACTGCCCCAAAGGGCACAGCAAACGGTGGCACCGAGGAACACAATCGGCTTTTTTTGAAGAATTTGACGGTTCATAGCTTACCTCATTGATTAAAAAATAGTTCTTTACTTATAAATGAATTTGCAGTATTATTAAACACGGATTATGTAAAAGGAATGTGATTTCGTTGTGAATAAAGATTTAACAATCGGTGATCCGGGCAAGGCTTTGTGCCGTTTTTGTCTGCCGCTCTTCGGCAGTGTTATTTTTCAACAGTTGTATAACATTGCCGATTCTTGGGTGGCAGGTCGATATGTCGGCGAAAATGCTTTGGCGGCGGTCGGCAACAGCTATGAAATCACGCTGGTTTATCTTGCGTTTGCTTTTGGCTGCAACATCGGCTGTTCAGTGATTACCTCCCGTTTTTTCGGTGCAGGAGAATACGGAAAAATGAAAACCACCGTCAAAACCTCACTCCTTTTGGGCGCAGGAGTTTGCTTGCTGCTTATGCTCGTCGGTGTGCTTGGTGCGGATGCGTTGCTTTCACTGATTCGTACGCCTGCCAATGTGTTTGCCGATTCCAAATGCTATTTGGATATTTACACATTCGGGCTTCCCTTTGTCTTCTTCTATAATATTTCAACCGGCATTTTTTCGGCACTGGGCGATTCAATCACACCGTTTCGCTTTCTTGCCGTGTCTTCCGTGAGCAATGTGGCGGTGGATATTCTGTTTGTCAAAGCGTTTCACATGGGTGTTGCAGGCGTTGCGTGGGCAACTTTTCTGTGCCAAGGTGTGAGCTGTGTGTTGGCGGTTATCGCCGTTTTGATGCGCCTGAAAACGATTCCGACCGCACAGCCGAGCCGACTGTTCGATGTTCAAATCTTAAAGCAAATTTTGGCAATCGCCGTTCCGAGCACCTTACAGCAGAGCTTTATTTCCATTGGAAATATCGTTATTCAGGGCATTATCAACGGCTTTGGTTCGGGCGTGATGGCAGGTTATTCGGCAGGTGTCAAGCTCAATAACCTTGTGGTCACATCCTTTACCACCATCGGAAACGGTATGTCGAACTTTACGGCGCAGAACATCGGCGCAAAAAAGACCGAGCGTATTTCCTCGGGTCTGCGTGCAGGTGTCGGGCTTGTTTGGGCAATTTCCTTTGCTTTTTGCGGTCTTTTCTTTGCCTTTACCAATCCCTTACTTCGCTTTTTCCTCGACAATCCGTCTGCTTTGGCGGTGTCGTCGGGCGTACTGTTTTTGCGGATTCTTTCGCCGTTTTACTTCGTATTGTCCGTCAAGCTTGTGGCAGACGGCGTTCTGCGTGGTGCGGGCAAAATGAAGCTGTTCATGATTGCCACATTCACCGATTTGATTTTGCGTGTTGTTCTGGCGTTTGTGCTTTCCGAAACAGCCCTTGGCTCAACGGGTATTTGGTGCGCG
>DNXM01000175.1:2510-9794 GCA_003505905.1 Oscillospiraceae bacterium | reverse complement strand
ACCGCTCAGGCTGCCTGCACCGAGCATCGCCGCAATGCCGGCAATCATGGAGGAAGAATCCGCCAAAAACGCATTCAAAATACTGCTGATGGGAACGGTGCCACCGATGATGAGCGAGGTCATGTGATTAAACGCCGTCATCGCACCGATGGTTGCGGCAAAGCCGACAAAGGCAAACGCCAAATTCACCTTGTGGGCGTTGGTGAACACCGAGCAGAAAAACACAGCCAAAATCATCAGCACCATCAGCACGAGGAACACCGCCGTCACAATCGCCGAAGCCTTCAGCGGTTGGAGGGTTTCCAGCACATGGCTGCCCAGCGGCTTGAATGTCGACTTTCCCAAGCCGTCCCCGATGATATTGAAAATCTGCTGTAGAGTGATGTTATCGTTCAAATACCCCTCGGTCACTTTCAATTCAATCGTGTAATGAATGAAATTCAAAAAATACAGTGCCGGAATCGTCAACGCCGCCAAAAGAGCCGACACGACACGATATACTGCTTTCATGTTTTTTGCCTCATTTCCAAGAAGAATTCAATGCAACGGTGCGGTTAATAACAAGCTTGTCCGCCGTGGAATCCTTATCCACGCAGTAGTAGCCCTGACGCATAAACTGGAAGGTGTCGCCCGGCTTTGCGTCCCTGAGTCCGCCTTCAAGCTTACAGCCCTGCAAAACGGTCAGCGAATCAGGGTTCAAATCCTCCTCACCCTCGGGTGTTTCGCTGTTGAACAAACGGTCATACAAACGAACCTCGGCATCCAGGCAATCATCCTCGCTCACCCAATGGAGCGTGCCCTTGACCTTGCGTCCGTCGGGGGAATTGCCGCCCTTGCTCGCCGGGTCATAGGTGCAGTGCAGGCAGGTCACTTCGCCGTTTTCATCGGTTTCGTAGCTGTTGCAGGTGACAAAATACGCACTCTTCAAACGAACCTCGTTGCCGGGGAACAAACGGAAATATTTCTTCACCGGCTCAATCATAAAGTCACTGCGCTCCACAAACAAATTGCGGGAGAATGTGACGGCACGGGTGCCGAGCTCGGGCTTATCGGGGTTCACTTCGACCTCGATGGTTTCGGTCTTTCCCTCGGGATAATTGTCGATGACCACCTTCAGCGGCTCCAGCACCGCCATGGCACGGGGAGCATTTGCGTTCAAATTGTCACGCACACAGGCTTCAAGCAAGCCGTAATCCACCACGCTGTAAGCCTTCGACACGCCGACACGGTCGATGAATTCACGCACGGCGGCGGCAGGATAGCCTCTGCGGCGCATACCGCAAAGCGTGACCATTCTCGGGTCGTCCCAACCGCTGACAATGCCCTTTTCCACCATTTCCAGGCACTTGCGCTTGCTCGTCTGGCAGTAGTTGACATTCAAACGGGCGAACTCAATCTGTCTGGGTGGCTCTTCAAAGCCGATTTCGTTGATGAACCAATTATAAAGCGGACGGTGGTTTTCAAATTCGAGCGAGCAAAGTGAATAGGTGACGCCTTCTTTTGCGTCCGACAGCGGATGAGCAAAGTCATACATCGGGTAAACGCACCACTTGTCGCCCGTCTGATGATGATGCACATGGGCGATACGGTAGATAACGGGGTCACGCATATTGATGTTCGGCGAAGCCATGTCGATTTTGGCACGGAGCACACGCTCGCCGTTGGCAAATTCGCCCTTGGTCATACGGGCGAACAAATCCAGATTTTCTTCAACGGAACGGTCACGGTACGGGCTGTTCTTGCCCGGCTCGGTGAGTGTTCCGCGGTATTCACGGATTTCGTCGGCGTTCAAATCACACACATATGCCTTGCCCTTTTTAATCAGCTTAATGGCGCATTCATAGATGAAATCGAAATAGCTCGAAGCATAGTAGCAGTTTTCCCACTTGAAGCCGAGCCACTCGATATCCTCTTTGATGGCGTCCACATATTCCACATCTTCCTTGGACGGATTGGTATCATCCAAACGCAGGTTGCAAATGCCGTTGTACTTTTCGGCGGTGCTGAAGTCGATGCAAATCGCCTTGGCATGGCCGATGTGCAAATAGCCGTTTGGCTCCGGCGGAAAACGAGTTTGGACACGGGAATTGATGCCTGCCGCCAAATCCTCGTCAATAAAATCGTGAATAAAATTGGAATTTGTTTTGGTCAGTTCTTCTTCCATTGCAGTAAATCCTCCCTTAAAGGCTGTTAATCACTTGGTTGATACGGCTGCGCACGTTTTCTTCGCCGAGCAGCTGCATAATGGCACACAGGTCGGGCGTATTCGTGCGGGATGTGACGGCACGGCGAATCATGCCGGACAGGTCGCCCACATGACCCTTGTACAAGTCGGGGTTCTTTTTGTATTCTTTGACATTCGGGGTGTAGCCCAACGGCTCGCAAAGGGCTTTGATTTTTTCAAACCAAGCGTCTTTTTCATCCTTTGGGTCATAAACTTTTAAGTATTCGCTCAATACGGTTTTCACGTCGTCCGCACCGAACCGCTCATCCGTTTCAAAGTGCGGTTGATAAAGGGAATCGTAGAAATATTCGACAAAGCTTTTCACTTCGTCCCACTTTGCCAAATCCTTACGGGGCTTGGCAGTGCCGCGGTCGATGGAGAAAATGCCAAGCGCATAAGCCTTGTCGGCATTGAGCAATTCAAACAGCTCGCCGTCGTACTTTTTACTCCATTCCAGCACGCTGTCGAGCACCTCCTGTGCCGACATGACGGAAATAATATTTTTGCAAACATCGCTGAGCTTCGCCAAATCAAACAGGCAACCGCTCACGCTCATCTTTTTCAAATTATACGGGAAATCCCAATGGTCAGCCGTCGGATTTGCCTTGCGCCAATCTTCAAAGTTGGAGTTGAGCAGAGTCAGCAAATATTCGATAACGCCATCCTTCGGGTAACCGCCCTCAACAAAGTAGCTCACCGCCGCTTCGGGGTCCTTGCGCTTGGAAAGCTTGCGCTTGCCGCCGTTATCCTCTTTCATAACAGGTGAAACATGAGCATATTTCGGCACCTTGAAGCCACACGCTTTGAACAAAGCAATGTGCAGCGGCACGGAAGCAATCCACTCATCGCCGCGCACCACATGGGTCGTGCGCATAAAGTGGTCATCCACCGCATGGGCAAAGTGATAGGTCGGGATACCGTCCGCTTTGAGCAGAACCACATCGGTGATGTTTTCGGGCATTTCGATTTTGCCTCGAATCATATCCTCAAACACAATGCGCTTGTCTTCCTGCCCGTTCGAGCGCAAACGAAGCACATAGCTTTCGCCTGCCCGAATGCGCTTTTCCTGCTCCTCAAGGCTCAAGTCACGGCATTTGGCATACTTGCCGAAATAGCCCTTAATCAGCGCACCCTCTTGCTCCTGCCGGTCACGCAGTTGGGTCAGCTCCTCCTCGGAGCAAAAGCACGGATAAGCCAAGCCCTGTTGAACCAAGCTCTTGGCAATGGTCTGATACACCTCGGCACGCTTGCTTTGCGTGTACGGACCGTAAGCACCGCTTTCGGTGCCGAAGCCGGTCACGCCCTCGGAAAATGTGATGCCGAAATCACGAAAGCCCTCGATAATTGCCGTGACGCCGTCCGTGATTTCACGCTTTTTGTCGGTGTCCTCAATGCGCAGAAACGACACGCCGCCGCTTGCCTTTGCGGTGAGCACACCTGCCAAGGCGGTGAACAATCCGCCGATGTGCAAAAAGCCGGTCGGGCTGGGAGCAAAACGGGTCACTCTTGCGCCCTCGGGCAACGCTCTCGGGGGATACAGCGTTTCATAATCCTGCGGTGTTTTCTGAATGTGGGGGAACAGCAGTTCCGCCAGCTTTTCGTAGTTGTTCATGTTCTGTCTATCCTCACAATAAATAATTTCCGTTATCCGTGTCTGTGTGACGAATCGTTCAGCCGCCGTGTCGTGCGGTGAACATTCACCTCACGGTCACTTTGGGCAACCGTGCGGCTTTGGGAATGCACCTCACGGGTGCCGCCAACGGTCATCGTGCCGCCGGAGTTTTTGCGCAGAATGAATACCGCAACGGCGCCGACAATCACGCCGAACACAATCGGCACAACCGAAAGCCTCTGATACCATCGAACGACCGGCTCCTGTGCGACACCGGGCGATTCCTCGATGCCCTCATAGCCGTTGTTGAAAAAGTCATCTTCATAACCGCCGTACACTTCATTCGGCACGGCATCGGCGGTGCCTGCTTCCTCGGCAAAGGCAAAACCGCTCAACCCGAGCAAAAGCAAAAAGATAAGAAAAAGCGAAGCAAGTTTTTTTATCATAACAAATTCACCGCCAACCAAATCAATTCGCCGAGTGCCGCCACGGCGGCGGCAATTCCGCCGAACCATTGCAGGGTGCGTGTTAGGCTCAACGGCGGTTCGCCGACAATTTTTCCCGTTTGTCCGTTCATGAAAAATTGATGCGTGAAGCCGTTATAGTTATAGTTGATTGTCCACACGGGGAGCAACACATATTTTGCACGGCACCTGTTGTAGGTGTGCGTGCAGGATGTGACGCTTGCAAACCCTTCGGTGTTGAGCGTTTCACGGGCGGATTGCAGCGAACAGCCGTTCAGCCTTTCCCGCACACGGTCAAACGCTTGGTCTTTTGTGTAGGCATATTTTTCCAAACAGAACCCTTCCGTATAGCTCGGTTCAAACGGCACCGCCCGGCTGAAATCAAACGGTTCGAGCATATCCATCAAGCGGTCATCCATTTTTTCGCTTGCGTCCACAGGCACATCGGTGTAATCGGCAATCACATCCCGATAATGTGCATAATCCTTGACGGTGACAAGCTCGGCGTTGCCCGAACGGATGGAAGAGGTGACGGAGGACTTTGCGTGAAGTCGGGTTTCGACCTCGCAATCAAACAGCCAAAACGGCACATAAATGCCGCTGATTTTTCCCGCCATCGCCGTTTCGAGAAAACCTGGCGGAATCAGCTTCTTTTTGCGGAACCAAGCCGAAAAGGCGTGCTGTGCCTGACGGCGATTCACCTGAAAGGGCAAAACATAATCGGGCTTGGCAACGCCCGTGATGTGCGTCGGCAAAATCGTGGGCGCACCGCAAAAGCTGCAAAAGGTGGCAGACGTGTATTCATCCGCAATCATCTGCGCACCGCAGTTGTCGCACATACAGCCGTCACAGTCGACCTCTTCGCTCGGATATTCGCCGAGCACCTGCGCAAGCTCCTCATCGCTCTGCGTGCTCACCTCGTCAAAATCGTATTCCGATTTGCACGCATCGCACCGCAGCTTTTGTGCGCTCTCATCCATGTGCAAATCGCTGCCGCAATACGGACACATAAAGTTAATCGACATCAAGCATCCCCCTTCGCTTTGGCGGTGGTCTTTGTCGTTTTCGGTGTCGTGATCGGCTTCGTCTGCTTTGCCGTAACGGTTTCCGTTTCGGTTGTTTCTGTCGGTTGATTGGTAATGCGGCTTGTTGCGAACCGACGCACGCCGGCATCGTATAACTCTTTCATGCGCTCGGGCTTATCCACCGCCCAAGCGGAAAGTGAAATGCCCGCATCGGTAAAGCTCTTGATTTCGTCGGCGTCACCGCTCTTTTCGGCGTTGAACGAAACCCCGATGTCGGGGGTTTGCCTGGCAAGCTCAAGCGTTTTTTTGTTCAGCTTGTCCGTTACCCATTCCAGCTGAACCTGCGTGGACTTCAGCGCAACGGAGCCGCTGTCGGTCAATTCTTTGATTTTGAGCAGCTGCTCACGGTCAGCCGAAAGAATACGGCACTCTCTTCTGGTGGCGTAGCCGATTTCATTGAGCAGGCTTTCCAGGCAATCCGTTCCGCTTTGCTGAATTTCAATAGCGGGAATCATCCGGCCTGCGCAAGCCGACAAAGCCTGCGACAGCGTCGGCACAGTGAGCGACCGGCCTTTGTATTCTTTCCTGCCGTTTCCCTTGTTGATGCGGCACTGAACGAGCTGCTTAAAGGTCATCTTCTCAACACTGCCCCTGCCGTCGGTCATGCGTTTGACGGTTTCATCGTGCATCACAACCCAAACACCGTCAACGGTCCGGCGCACATCAAACTGCACGGCGGAAAAGCCGTTTTCAGCCGCCGCCGCAAAAGCAGGCAAACTGTTTTCGGGCGCAACGGCGGAAAAGCCGTGGTACGCCGTTAATTCAATATCCGTTTTTTCGGCAAGCCCCGCATCCGCCAAAGAAACCTGTTTTGACTTACGGGCAGCCGCAAGCCCGATAACAAGTGCCGCACAAGCCAGCACCGCCAAAACGATGCCGCCGATTAAAATTGTCTTTTTGCCGAGCTTTTTCACTTTGTTCACCTTCTTAAAACTTCACGCTCTTAAAATCCTTCCGCACCAAAACAAGCGGAATGAAAATAAACACGGCAATCACCGCCGCCGCAACAAACATCTGCGGAACGGGGATTTGAACCAATTCATCATATTCGTTGAGGTAGGTGGTATCACTGAAAACGGAAATGACACGGGAGCCGACCGACGGACCGACCACCATGGGAATGAGCACCATAAAAATCATACGGATGCCTTGGAAGCGACCTGCCATACCCTCGGGAGTAAAGTCACGGATGGAGGCATTGAGAATAATCATCAAAAGCCCGTAGCCGGCAAGCATAATCAGCGCAAGCAAGCCGAACACGCCGAGCGTTTCGGCAAACGAAACGCAAACCAAGCCAACGACAAACAGCGCCGCCGAAAGCATGACGAAACGGCTCTTGCCCAGCTTATCAATCATCTTGCCCAGCAGTATCATCGCAACCACCAAGCCGGCAACCGCAGCCACGGCAACAATTGCCGCAACGGGTGTGATTTGAAGATTGTCAAAGCTGAAATGGAGGTAGTGCTCCAAATAGATAAAGATATACGGAAGGAAGATTTGAACCGCCGTGTTAAAAACAGCCGTAGCAGTCAAAATAATGTAAAGCGAACGGTTCGCCTTAACGACCGATGGCTTGAAGCCGTAAACCAAATCTTTCCAATAGCTTTCCTGCTTCTTTTCGCCCGAAAGCGAATCCTTCACGGTGAACAAACCGATGACGCCGCACACCGTGACGAGCAGACCCAAGCCGATGAAACAAGCCGAATAGCCGACCGCACCGACCAGAATACCGAACACAACGGTCACAATCACCATGGCGAACACGGGCATCAGCGCCAAAACCGCCTCAACCGTGCCGCGGTTGGAAACATCCGTCACATCCGTCACCCATGCGTTGTAGGCCGCATCGTTGCTTGTCGAGCCAAAAAAGGTCATGACGCAATCCATAATAATCACCAT
>DNXM01000175.1:2314-2457 GCA_003505905.1 Oscillospiraceae bacterium | reverse complement strand
GCTACGACCGCCGCCGTATCGGTCAAACCGAACAGCTTGCCGACGCTGTCACGGCTGATGAACGCAAACACGCAAACCGAAAGACCCCAAATAATGTAGCCGCCCGAAAGGAACAGCTTACGGCGGTTGAGCTTATCGCTTAA
>DNXM01000175.1:1225-2269 GCA_003505905.1 Oscillospiraceae bacterium | reverse complement strand
ACCATTGCCGTCACCGCACTGGCGCTGACCATCAAATTGATTTTTTCGTGGGTTGCGCCGATATAGTCAAACAGGAATGTGTTGAAGTAAACATTTTCAACCGCCCATGCCACTTGACCGATGAAGCCGAACAAAATGATGTTGAACCACAATGTTCCGCCCAGTTTTTTTGCCGAACCCATATGTTTCATCCTTTCGTTTTTCCGCCGAAACGGCAGATTACTGAAAATAAACGCATTGTAATAATAGCAAAGATTTAGCAAGTAGTCAACATAATATAACTTATAAGATTTTATTTTTTATTTTTCTTTACTTTTATTTGACAAGTATGCTATAATACCTATATCTTGGTTTATTTCTGCCTATTCGGGGGCACACAAATAAATCCGTACCTGGGGGAATTAAAAATGCCGTTAGTTAAAATTCTTGTTGTGGATGATGACACCAACATTTGCGAATTGCTCCGTCTTTATTTAGAAAAGGAGAATTATTCCGTGCTGGTCGCCAACGACGGTGCCGCCGCCGTGAAGATGTTCACGGAAAACCAGCCCGACTTGGTGCTGTTGGACATCATGCTGCCCAAGCTTGACGGTTGGCAGGTTTGCCGTGAAATTCGCAAAAATTCCGACAAGCCGATTATCATGCTCACCGCCAAAGGCGAAACCTTCGACAAGGTGCTCGGGCTTGAATTGGGCGCAGACGACTACATCGTGAAGCCGTTTGAAACCAAAGAAGTGATTGCCCGCATTAAAGCCGTGCTTCGCCGCTCGGCTCCGTTCGGTTCGTCCGATGCCGTAAAAGAAGTGCGCTACGACAAGCTTGTCATCAACCTGACCAACTATGAGCTTCGTGTCAACGGCGTGCAGATTAACACGCCGCCCAAAGAGATGGAGCTGATTTATCACTTGGCGAGCAACCCCAACCGTGTTTTCACCCGTGACCAACTGCTTGATGAGGTTTGGGGCTTTGAATATTACGGTGACTCCCGCACGGTGGATGTTCATGTCAAGCGTCTGCGTGAAAAGCTCGAGGGCGTATCCGACA
>DNXM01000175.1:516-1180 GCA_003505905.1 Oscillospiraceae bacterium | reverse complement strand
TAAATTCGAAACCAAAGAAGCGCCCGAGCAGACAAAATGAAAAGACAGATGAAATCGGGTCAACCGACCCGCAAGCGCCGTCAGCCATCTCTGCGCCGCCGCGACACCGTCGGCTTCACGCTGATTACTTTTTTGCTGTTCAACTTTTTGGGTGCCTCGCTCGTTGGCTTTACCGCCTACTACCGTTACGGCAAAACGGTTGAGCTGCTCTCCAGACAAATCGAAAATGTGGCGGATACCACCTCACAGCTCATTCGGGGCGGTCACTTGAGTATGTACGGCTCGTCCGACAACTCCACCGCCATGCTTTGCTCCACACTTGACCTTGTTTCAAGCACCCTGGAAGCGGATGTGTTCATCTGCGACCCGTTCGGCGGCTTGTATATGTGCCGTGATTTGATTCGCAACGGCGAAATTGCCGAGGACGGCTACTGCCCGATTCATACCGAGCTGAACCTGCCCGAGGATGTATTGGATGCCGTGCTCAACGGCTCCTATACAGGCGTCACAAAAAACATCGGTCACAGCGACACCTACCGGTTTTTGGTCGGCAAGCCCGTGCGTGTGCAGGGGAGCACCGTGTTGATGGTCTTTGCCGCCGCACCCGTGCGAGATAATCTGTTGAGTTATCTCCTGCCGATTATCGGTCTGTTTTTTGTGGCGG
>DNXM01000175.1:0-484 GCA_003505905.1 Oscillospiraceae bacterium | reverse complement strand
CGTTGTGTTGGTTGTTGCAGGCATTACCATCAACCGTTCCGTGCGCAATTTAACCGACCCGCTGCTTCGCCTGTCCGATGCGGCGCACAGCTATGCGCAAGGGGATTTCAGCCCGAGGGTAAACCTCGAGCGAGGCGATGAAATCGGTCAGCTTGCCGAGGCGTTCAACCAAATGGCGTCCGACCTGGAACAGCTTGAAAGCTCACGGCGCAGCTTCGTTGCCAATGTGTCACACGAGCTGAAAACGCCCATGACCACCATTGGCGGCTTCATTGACGGAATGCTTGACGGTACGATTCCGCCCGAAAAGCAGAGCTATTACCTCTCCACGGTTTCATCCGAGATAAAAAGGCTGTCACGCATGGTCGTTTCCATGCTCAACCTGTCCAAAATCGAAGCCGGACAGTTGGATTTGAAATTTGCCCCCGTCGATGTTCAGAGTCTGCTGATTGAGTCAACCTTAAACTTTGAGAAACAAATTGAA
>DNXM01000233.1 GCA_003505905.1 Oscillospiraceae bacterium | reverse complement strand
GCCTGCTTTACCTCGTAATCGGTGCATTGACTCAGCGCACGAGCATAGATTTTCAACTGCTGCGAATGACGCTTCAACAGCTCGGCTTCATCAACACCGTGGTCGGTTTTATAATCGACCACCACCATTTTTCCATCCTCCTCAAAAGCCAAATCCACCATGCCCTGCACAACAACCTTTTCCTCGGACAGCCACTCGGGCAAGTCGGGATAAATCTCCGTCACCGGCATGAGCATGGCAAACTTTTTTTCTTTCACCACATGGGGCGACGCCGAAATCCGCTTGCACAAATCCGAATGCAAAAACGCCTGAATTTCGTCCTTTTTCAGCTCTTTGGCTTCGGTTTCGGTCATCACACCGCTTTGCACAAAACCTGCGATTTGCTCCTCCAAAGGCAGAGCAAAATCACACAGCTGCAGGAATTTGTGCGTCAGCGTGCCTTTTTGCGCCGCCGACAATCCGCCCGATTGCAAAAATGCAGGCTTGGAGGAAGCGAAAAAGCGTTCATCAAAATGCACATCGGCAAAGCCCGATGCCTGCCGTTTGGCGACCACACGGCTTAACACGGAATAGGGATAGACATAGTTCATCCGTTCGAGCATCTGCTTTTTCAGTTCTTCATCGGTTTGGCAAGTGTTTCTTTGCTCCGCCGCCGTCCCTTCGGTCAAATCCGCTGTCTGCGTTTGGCGAAGCACCGAAACCTGCATGGCAAAATCGGCAGCCTTCACCGAGCCTCGTTCACCGACGCCTGCGAGCAAGCGCAATTCCAAGGAATCCTTATGGCGCATCAAAGCAGGCAAAAACAGCCCGAGCGTCGTTGCGCTTTTTTGCAGCCAAAAAGTGGGAATCGGCTGTGTGCCGCCACACGCAAGGCTTGCTTCCTGTAAGGTCTTTTCCGCATTTTTCACCGTGCCGATAAGGCAAAGCTTTTCTTTCGCACGGGTCAATGCAACATACTGCACACGGATTTCCTCCGCTATATCCAGACGGTCGGATTCGAGGGAACAAGCTAAATACTGCAATGTTTTCATCGGGCGGTTGCTCAACGGCTCCCGACGCATTAAACCGATGCCGAGCGTTTTGCTGACCTTCCAATAATCCATATCCATTCCGCCCGAGCGAGAGCCGAGGTCGCACAGAATACACACCCCGAACTCCAATCCCTTACTCTTGTGAATGTTCATGATTTTGACCGCATCACAATCTTCGGCAATGTTGAAATTCACGCCCTTACAGTCGGACGAATCCAAAAAGCGCAAAAAAGCACGCAAGCCGCAATTCGTTCCTGCGTCGAATTGATTGGCAAGTGTAAGCAACGAACGCAAATTCGCCAACCGCAGCTGAGGCTCGCCCATTGCACACACAATTGCTTCCAAATCGGTTTCATCAAAAAGACGACGCAAAAATTCTTCCGCACCCATCCCGATTTCAATGCGCCGCAACGCATTGAGCCGTTCCGAAAACGCTCGGCAAGCCTCGTTTCCTGCCTTTGCAAAAGAAGATACACTTCGGTAAAGCGGTTCTTTTCGATTGGAAGAGGCACGAATTTTCGCCAAATCATCCGTTGTAAAGCCGAACATCGGAGAAAGCATCACCGCCGCAAGAGGAATATCCGACAGCGGATTATCCAACACACGAAGCAAGGACAGCACCAGCTTCAATTCCGCCGTGCCGTTCAAATCACCCTCAATCGTGCCCACCGAACGAATGCCGAGCTTTTCAAGAGCGGCGGCGTAGTCGGGAATTCGTTTTTTTGTGCGGGTCAAAATGCAAATATCGCCGGGCGTCACCGTATGTTCCTTGTCGCCGATGCCGATTTTTCGGCGGCTGTTCAAAAGGGTTTTTACATATTTTGCAACAAAATCCGCTTCGCTTTCCGTTTCGATTTGTTCCCGCAGAATCAGTTCAACATCGTTATCCTCATGCTCCTCATACGGCGCAAGCGGATTGAGCGGTTCATACACCACATCGCCCGACTGTTCCGTCATAATTTGGTCAAACACATAGTTGACCGCACGGGCAATCGGCTTACGGCAACGGAAATTCGCCGAAAGGCTCAAGCGAGCCGGATAGCTTTCGCCGTCAAAATCCGGCAGAGCCGAACGGCGGCGCAAAAAGATTTCGGGCATCGCCTGACGGAAACGGTAAATGCTCTGCTTAATGTCGCCGACAAAAAACAGATTTTTTTCCGTTTTGGAAATAGTTGAAAAAATCATGTCCTGCAATTCGTTTGTGTCTTGGTATTCATCCACCATGATTTCCGCATAGTGTTCACTCAAGCTCTCCGCAAGCTCCGTTTTCGTTCCGTTTTCGTCCACCAACAAATTCAACGCAAGATGTTCCACATCGTTAAAGGTAAACGCATTGTCCCGCATTTTTCGCTTGAGCAGATTTTCGGAATAAAGCTTTACGCATTCAATCAACTTACGGACAACCGGCTCAAGCATCTGACGGTCTTCGTTAAAATCCGCTTCGCTGACAAAAACATAATCATCGAGTTTATCGGCATAATCCCGAACTTTTTTGCGGATAAATTTGACCCGTTCCCATATATCGGGGTCAATCTCTTTTTTTCCCGCACTCGGAAAGCGGGAAAAGCTCCGATTAACCACGCCTTCGTACAAGGCATTCCAATCTTTCTCCACCGCATATTTTTTCAACTCACTCAACAAAAGCAAATCGCCGTTGAGTGTGTTTTGCAGCAACTGATAGCTCAATTCATGCGCCTGTGCAACGGCAATCGACTGCATCGTTGCATGGATGCAAAAATCAAGCAAATCCCCGACCGTTTGATACACGGGCACCAACAGCGGACTTTCTGCCATCGGCACGGAAGAATCGTAATATGACACCAGCTTATCCAAGCTTTTCGACGGAAACGGCATGGAGCTCATTTGCAACGCTAACTTTTTGATGGCTTCGCCAAGGGCAAAATCACTTCCGCCGGAGGAAAAGTTATCGCTCAAAAGCAAAAAGTCTTCATCACCCTGACTGTACTGCTCATCAAGCACCTCACGCAGAGCGGTTTCCTCATATTGGGCACTGTCCCGTTCATCCAGCACACGAAAATCCGCCGAAATGCCGAGCTGATGAAAATTTTCACGCACCAAATCACCGCAAAAGCTGTCAATGGTGCAGATTTTTGCCGATTGCAACAGCAGCTGCTGTTGACGCAGCCATCGGCTGTCGGTGCTCGCCTGCTTTTCCCGAAGCGCAAGGTTGATTTTGTCTTTCATCTGCGCCGCGGCGGCTTTGGTGAAGGTCACAATGACAAGCTCATTGGCAGGACAGCGGTTTTCTTCATCCGTCAGCCGGCGAATCACACGCTCAACCAACACGGTGGTTTTGCCCGAGCCTGCGGCGGCGCTGACTAACAGCGTACCTTTTCTTCCCTCAATCGCTTTGAGTTGTTCATTTGTCCAATTCGGCACGATTCTCCACCTCCTTATTTCCCAATTCGGCAAGACATTCTTCGGTTTTTCTCTTGCTGTACTCTCGCTTTGCGTCCGTTTCCCGATGCAGACAAACCTCGGAATAAGCACAATAATCGCACGGAAGATTTTGCGAGCCGCTCTTTTTCACGGGGTATGCCTCCACCTTACCCTCATGCAGTCGCAGCCCCATTTCGCCCACAAGCGAGCAAACCGTTTTTTTCAGATTTCCCAATTCAGCCAAGCCGATTAAGCATCCCTCAACGCCCTTTTGACCACGGATAACGGCTTTACCGTCCTCGGTTTTATCGGTTGCGTGAATGACACGGGCATCGTCCAGCACAAGCCCCGTCATCTTGGCATCATCCATCATTTTTTTTCTAATCTCATCAGCCGTCACATTGCGGGCAACGAAAGAATTATCGGTTTTGGCCGGCACATACAGCACACCCGACGGAATCACCGTTCCGTAACGCTCAGTGCCGTTGGCTTCAATAGCAAACAGGTACAAAAGCATTTGCATATTCAAGCCGTTGAGCACATCGTTCAAATCAAACGCCTTTGTGCCGGTCTTATAATCGAGCACACGCAAAAATGTTCCGCTGTCGCTCTTCAGCGTATCCACACGGTCGACCTTGCCGTTCAAAATCATCTTTCCGCCGTCGGGTATTTCAATTTCAAACGCATCAATACCGCCTTCATCGGGTCTTCCGATTGGCAATTCAAAATCAGTCGGTTCAAAGTCGCTCAACTGCATTTCGTGACGAAGCTTTTGCACCACAATGCACACCGTTTTGTTCAACTGTTCGTATTGGTAACGGAACCGTTCGCCCTGCTCCCGCAAGCCGATCATATTTTCTTCCAAAAAGCGATTGAGCCACTGCTCCACTTCTGCACGGATTTGTTCATCGCTGTAATCCGCCAGTCCCTTGCCGGCGGACTTGACAAGATTTTCCAAAACATAATGAATAATCGTTCCGCCGAGCGAACGGTCAAGCTCCGCCTTGCGCTTTTCCTGCAGGGAAAGCCCGTGACGACAGAAAAACAAAAACGGACATTTTTGAAAATCTTCAATTCGTGTGGCGGAAACCCGCATATCTTTGTGAAACAGCTCCTCGGCAATTTCGGGATTTTTCATGTTCAGTCGATTGGGTTCATGCAAACGGCAGAGTGCCTGCATACGGGCTTGATAACCATCCTGCTCGGACAAGGCTTCCCGCAGCGTGTTTTCAAGCACGCTGTCCTCCTGCCAATTTTTTGCCGCCAAGTCAAAAGCACCTGCGGCGCTCTCGATTTTTTCCAAAAACGGCAAGGCGGAATAGTCAATCTTTTTGCAGTTCGGGAAACACGCTTCGATTTGCGAAACGATTTCAGACGGTGACGCTTCCGCCCCTGCAAAATCCGTTCGGCAATAAGTGACAAACAGCAATTCGGACGGACTGCAAAGCGTGCTGTAAGCCAAGAAACGCTCTTCCGAGAATTTATATTGGGACGGCTCGACTACACGGACGCCCATATCAATCAACACACGGCGGTCGGCATCGTTGAGCACACGCC
>DNXM01000080.1 GCA_003505905.1 Oscillospiraceae bacterium | reverse complement strand
CTATGTGGTCATTCCCGCACGCTCCACTGCGCACGAACGAAACGCCGCCTATCTGTTGGAACAGCGTTTGGAAAAAATCTACGGAATCCAAGTGGATGTCGTGGCGGACAACATCAAAACCGCCGGCAATATTCTGTCTGTCGGCGCAACGGTTTATGCCGATTACGATTTCACCGCCAAAAAAACGGGCAGCTATGCCGTGACGGCTTTTGACGGCGGCGTGAGCATTATCGGCAACGGAAACCGGGGGTTGATTGACGGCGTGTTCCGTTTCCTCAGTGAGTTTTGCGACTATGAGGTTTACACCAAGGATGTTATTCGTTACACCGAGGAAAAATCTCTTTGCGTGCCGAAAAACACAAAAATCGAAAGCACACCGTTTTTTGAGTACCGCAAGGTGGATACCGTAAGTACGGGTGATGCCGAGTATGCGCTTGCCAATTCCCTCAACAGCCAAATTTGGTTTTCCAACGAGGAAGGCGGTGTCATCAAGTATCTTTCTCTGTTTGGTCACTCGCTGACCAATCAGTTTTGCAAGCGGGACACTTATTTTGCTTCGCACCCCGAATACTTTGCTTTGCGGGACGGAAAGCGAGTGGACAAACAGCTGTGCCTGACCAACCCCGATGTGCTGAAGATTGTCACCGAAGAAGTGCTCGATTTGCTGAAAAAAAGTCACGACCCGACAGCCGATTTGCAAATCGTATCGCTGACGCAGGATGACAATGAAGAGTATTGTACCTGCGACAACTGCCGTGCGTTGGACGAAAAGAACGGTTCTCACGCCGGCACGATGCTGACCTTTGTCAACGCCGTTGCCGATGCGGTGAAGGTGGCTGACCCTGCCTACAAGAATGTTGCAATTGACACCTTCGCTTATCAGTACACGAGAACCTGCCCGACGAATGTTGTGCCGAGGGATAATGTTATTATCCGCCTTTGCTCGATTGAATGCTGCTTCGGTCACACCATTGACGATGAAAACTGCAAAGAAAATGTTTTGTTTTTGCAGGATTTGAACAAGTGGAGCAAAATCTGCGACCGTGTTTATATTTGGGATTATATCAATAACTATTCCGAAACCTTCCTGCCATTTGCCGATTTCCAAGTGCTGCAAAGGAATATGCAGCTTTTTTACGAGAACGGAGCCAAGGGTGTTTACGAGGAAGGCAATTATTACATGGATATCTGCAACGGTGAATTCTATGAGCTGAGAAGCTACCTGCTTTGTAAGCTCATGCAGAATCCGTACCGTGAGGATTACGAAGAATTGATGCTCGATTACCTCACGCAGGTTTACGGTCCGGGCGGTACTTACCTGAAAGAGTTCATCGACTTGGTTTCATCCCGTTCGGTGACCAAGACCAAGCATTTGCACATTCGTCAACAGCCTGCGGACTGTCTGCCGGGCATCACCGCCACCGAAATCCGCAAGGCGGATAAGCTTTGGGAAAACGCAAAAAATGCGGCGAAAACCACTCAACAGCTCAACGAAATCAAACGGAGTGAGCTGTGCTGGCAATACTGGAAATGCTGCCGTATGAAGGGTGAATATTCGCCTTTGCGTGGGCTGTATTCCTACATGAAGTCCCACAAAGAGCTGTACGACAAAATCGTTGCGTTGGGCAATACGGCGGTCGGCGAGGGCGCAATCAAATATTTGCGTGGCAATTCGTTCTCGATTTACTTTCTTCCTCCTACAAAATGGGAATCGAAGTATGACGGAAAGCTTTGGCACAAGCTTGACCCGTTTGCCGATTGGCTATATGAGCGTTTGGAAGAGCTTCACGGTTGACTGAATTTGAAACGGAGCGAAGGTAAAAATGGAAGACATTTGGAATGTTATGCGTGCCCGTCATTCGGTGCGCAAATATACGGCACAAAAAATCGAGTCAGAAAAGCTTGCTTTGTTGCAAGCGGAAATTGACGAAATCAATCGGGAAAGCGGCTTGCATTTTGCGCTATGCACCGAGAATGAAGAGGTGTTTCAGGCCAATCAGCCGAGCTACGGCAACTTTTCGGGCTGTCGCAATTTCTTTTTGCTCTTCGGCGAAAAGAAGTCGGACGAAAAGGTCGGCTACTACGGCGAGCGGCTTGTGCTGTTGGCGCAGAGCATCGGGCTGAACACCTGCTGGGTTGCGCTGACCTTTGAAAAAAAGGCGGTTCCGATTTCCGCACCCGACGGCATGAAGCTGCACGATGTGATTGCCTTGGGCTACGGCGAAACGCAGGGCGTGCCGCACAAATCCAAGCCCGTGTCCAAGTTAGCCAAGCTGACCGATGCTACACCGCAATGGTTCCGAAACGGCATGGAGGCGGTTTTGCTTGCACCGACCGCCATCAATCAGCAACGCTTTTATTTTCAACAAGTCGGGGAGCACGGCGTAAAAGCCAAGGCTCTTATCGGACCGTGTTCCAAAACCGACCTCGGTATCGTCAAATACCATTTTGAGCTTGGCGCAGGCAAAGACAATTTTGATTGGGTGTAAGGCAAAGGAGAAAAAAGTGTGAAAACAAATTTGTTTGAGCATCTGGTTCACGGCGGCGATTATAACCCCGACCAATGGGTTCGTACCCCCGAAATATGGGACGAAGATATGCGCTTGATGAAGCAGGCTCATATCAACAGTGCAACGGTTGGCATTTTCAGTTGGTCAATGCTGGAACCCGAAGAGGGAGTTTATCAATTTGAGTGGCTTGACACGATTATGGATAAGCTGTATGAAAACGGCATTGGTGTCATTCTCGCCACGCCGAGCGGTGCAAGACCGCCGTGGATGGCGCAGAGATACCCGGAGGTGCTTCGGGTGGAGGAGAGCGGAATCCGTAATGAGTACGGCGTGCGTCATAACCATTGTTTAACATCGCCGATTTACCGCAAAAAGGTTGCGCAAATCAACCGACTTTTGGCGGAGCGTTACGGAAAGCATCCTGCCTTAAAAATGTGGCATATCTCCAACGAATACAGCGGCTGCTGTCATTGCGAAAAGTGTCAGGAAGCGTTTCGGGAATGGCTGAAATCCGAGTATCACAACGATTTGGATGAACTGAATGAGAGTTGGTGGAACGGGTTTTGGTCGCACCGTTTTAACGACTGGTCGCAGATATCTTCCCCGAAATTCCGAGGAGAAAATCATGTGCCTGCATTAAAGCTGTGCTGGGATCGTTTTGTGACGGACAGTCATATTTCGTTTTTTGAAAATGAAATTGCACCGCTTCGTGAATTGACGCCCGATATTCCGATTACAACAAATTTGATGAATATGTATCCCGTCATCAATTATCAAAAGCTGGCAAAGCATTTGGATGTTGTATCATGGGATAATTACCCGAAATGGGGCTTGGGAAAGGATGAAGAGCTTGCTCCGCAAATCGGCTTTGTTCACGATGCGTTTCGGAGCATGGGGGACGGTAACCCGTTCTTTATGATGGAAAGCACGCCCTCAATTGTGAATTGGTGGGATGTCAACAAGATTTCGGCTCCCGGTATGCCGGCGCTCAGTGCGATTCAGGCGATTGCTCACGGGTCGGACAGTGTTCAATATTTTCAGTGGCGCAAGAGCCGCGGCGGCCATGAAAAATTCCACGGAGCCGTGGTGGATCATGACGGCACGGGCGATACCCGTGTGTTCCGTCAAGTAACCGAATTGGGCAAAGTTCTCGAAAAGTTGGGCGATGTCAAGGGCGTTGGCTATAAGAGCCGTGTTGCTGTTGTGTGTGACTGGGAAAATCGGTGGGCAACAACCTATTACCACGGCTTCAATAATCTTCATCGGGATTATGTAGCCGAATGCGTCAAATGGTACACGCCGTTTTACAAACGGGGAATTTCGGCAGATGTCATCGCCATGGATGACGATTTGTCTGATTACGATGTTGTGATAGCACCTTATCTTTATATGTTGAAGGACGGCACCGGAAAATGCTTTGCTGATTTTGTGAAGAACGGCGGAACGCTTGTGACCGGTTATCTTTCGGGCATGGTTGACCGAAACGATTTGTGCTTTCTCGGCGGTATGCCCGGAGATGGGCTGAGTCAAGTGCTCGGCATTCAATACGAAGAAACCGATTCTTACCCCGAGGATGAATGCGGAAAAGCAAGCTTCGGCGGAAGCGAATATGATGTCAATTATGTTTGTGATTTGATTCATGCCAAGGGCGCTGAAGTGCTCGGCACCTATCAAAGCAATTTCTATTGCGGAATGCCTTGCGTCACAAAAAATGCGTTCGGTCGGGGAACCGCCTATTATGTTGCTTTTCGCAATGACGGCAGTTTTGCGGATGACTTTTGTGCTCGGCTGATTGAGCATCACTCCATTCAGGCGGATTGCGATATTCAAGCACCGAACGGCGTTTATCTGCGCAAGCGCGGTGACTGCATTTTTGTGATGAATTTCAGCGACGAAGAAAAAAGCATTCGCTTGAACAGTGCTTATCGGGATGTGTTCAGCGGCGAACCGAAAAGCGGAACGGTTGATTTGACCGCAAAGGGATTTATTGTGCTGAAAAGGTAAAATGCACGGCGGCGTGAAGAAAAGATTGTTATTATCGTAAAAGAATCGGTACAAGATGCGCTTCGTTTGGGTGTCCCGTAAGAAAACGGTGTGACGGAGCGTATCATTCGCAAAGGAAGGAATCGAAATGAATGAGTTAAGCGAACGCATACAGTCGGTTCAAGACGGTGAATGCGTCGTTCTTGAAAAAAATCGAATTTATACGGTTGCGCCCGAGGACAGCTTTCATGTGTCGGGCTTGTTTTTCAGCAACACCGCCAAAAAGGAAGAAAACCCAAACGGCGAACGCTTTTGCGCAATCTATTTGGAAGACAAGCAGGATGTGACGATTGACGGCAACGGAGCAACGGTGATGCTTCACGGCGTTATGACACCGTTTGTTTTTAAGAACTGTAAAAATATCACGCTCAAAAATCTGTCGATTGACCATGTGCGTCCGACGATGAGTGAGTACACCGTAATCGAAAGCGAGCCGGTGCAGGCAACGCTGATAATTCGTGCGGAGTTTCTCTATCGTGTCGAAAACAATACCTTGTTTTGGCATTCGGAGCCGAGCGTTTCGGGTGAGCCGTATTGGGAAATTCCCTACAAAGGTCCCGGCGTTCTGTCCAATGCGTTTGACCCCGAAACGGGCATCCTTTCTTATATGGTGCGTGGTGAGGGTGACGAGCGAGGCGGTTTTCCCGATATTGCCGAAATCGAGGAGCTTGCAAAAGGCTTGCTCTGTGTGAAACTGCGTGACCGAAAGCGTGAAATAAAAGTCGGCACGGTGGTGCAGACCCGTGACATTCGCCGCTTTCAAACGGGCGGAGCCATCGACAAATGTAAGCAGGTGACGCTGGAAAATCTGCGTGTCTATTCCATGAACGGCTTCGGTATTTTGGGTCAAAACAGTCGGGATTTAACCTATCGCAATTTGAATTTGACACCGAAAGAGGGTCGCACAATTGTGTCCGATGCGGATTTCTTCCATTTTTCGGGCTGTTCGGGCACGGTGAATGTGTTGGATTGCCGAGCAATGGGTGCGCATGACGATATTATCAACATTCACGGCACGCATTTGCGGGTAATCGAGGTTAATCGGTCAAAAAACACTGTCCTGCTGCGGTATTGTCACAACGAATCGTGGGGCTTTGAACCGTATGAGGCAGGCGATGAGATAGAATTTGTTTCGGGCAATACGCTTTTGCCGTTCGGCAGTGCAACGGTGCTGGCGGTCGAAAAGCAAAACGATACCGATTTTTGTGTTGCGGTCAGTCAATTGCCCGAACGGGAGTTCCCTGAAAATGCTGTAGCTGAAAATGTGACACGCACGGCAAGTCTGAATGTCATCGGCAACACCTTTGAACGGATTCCGTCCCGTGCTATTCTCTGCACAACACGCAAGGATGTTGTAATACAAAACAACACCTTTCGGTGCATGGGTGCGCCGGTGATTTGCGTGGCGGATGATGCGAACTTCTGGTTTGAATCGGGGCGAAGCGGAACCATTTGGTTTGAAAACAACACGGTTGAAGATTGCGGTGCTGTCGAAATTCCGCTCGGGTGCGATGTGATTCGTTATGAGCCTGTGGTGCTCGATGAGCAGTCAACGCAAGCCGTACACGAAAAAATCATCATTCGAAATAACACCTTCATCAATCATCTTGCCGACCGATACACCATCAACCTCAATTATGTCAAATGCGCCGAAATCAGCGGCAACACATCCAATGTGCCGCTGCATATCAAAAAGCAAACAGGAGTGAAGCTCGTTTGAGCTCACTCCTGTTTTTGGCTTAGGGTTGTTCGATTTTTTTAAAACACAAGCGGTGTCATAATTCAACGCCCAACACACGGGCAAGGTTTTTGCCGAACAAGGCATCCTTGGCTTCCTCGCCGATGTCGAGCGACTCAAAACGGGCGATGGCGGCCTTGAGTGTTTCGGGCTTTTGGAACGGAAAATCTGTGCCGAAGATGCTGTATTCTGCGCCTGTTTGGCGAATGACGGTGAGCAGCTCTTCATCGCTCAGCGACCATTTGCCGGGCGGATTGGAATCGGAAATGCTCGTCCAACCGGCGTAAACATTGCCGTGCGGTTCGTGCCGCTCGTTGTTGCAAATGACGGCGAGTGCGTCACGAAAAAAATGGTAACCGCCGATATGCTCCATGCTGAACTGCAATTCGGGAAAATTCCACGCAACCTCATCAAACAAAATCGGGTGATAGTCCATTAGTCGATGCCAATGAAGCCCGGTGTGAAACGAAAGAAACAGGCTTTGCTTCACGGCTTCTTCATACAGCGCAAAGGCTTTTTCCCCCGTGACGCCGATTTCCTGCGCCGCAGGGTGCACCTTGATGCCCTTGAAGCCAAGCGAAGCGATGTGCTTGACTTGGTCTGCAATGTCCTCGTGGTCAAAATCCACTGTGCCGAAGCCGACAAAACGGTCATCGTTCACAATTTGCTTTGCTAAAAATTCATTTCGGTCGCAGGTTAAGCCTGCGTCTTTCATCACATGGGGGAACGGAGCAAACGCAACCGCTTTTTCAATTTCGCATTCCTCCATATAGGCTTTCAGTGCATCTACCGTGCCGTTTGGTCTGCGCTCCTCGGGGTAGATATGGCAATGGTTGGCAAAAATTCGTCGGCTCATTTTTTACTCCTTTTCAAAAAACGGGCAAGGCGTTGCGCCTTGCCCGTCAGTGGGTTTTTATTCAGCTTCTTTCGGCTTGATACCGATTTTGATGAGGAAGTCAAGGGTCTTTTGGTCAACATCAAGCATTTCGAAAACGCTGTAGAGGTCGATTTCGCCACGGAACAGCATACCGAGCAGGTTCCAAAGGGTCTTGCTGATTTCGCCGACCATGCGGAAGAAGTTACCAATCTTGTTAAAGAACGCCTTGATTTTGATTTTGGTCTTTTGGGCGTTGGTCAAACGAACGAACTGTGCAAGAGCCTCTGTGTTTTGCACGAGCTTTTCGGTGACGCTGTCGACATTGGTCTGGCTCTGGAATTTGTACTTGTTTTGGTCACGGTTAAGTGTCTTTGCATTGTTCAAAGCGGTGGTGAAGAAGCCCTTGGTTTCGTCCGCACTGCCTTCCAAAGTCATATACTCTGCGTAGAACTCATCTGCCGCAATTTCTTCGTCGGTGAGGTAATCATCTAAGTTGATGGCTTTTGCTGCCTCAATTGCCGCATCAAGTGCGGTGAAGTCGGTGGGAATGTACTTGGTTTCATCCACGAAATAGGGCTTGTAGATTGCATAAAGAGCATCTGCGGCGGCATCAACATCAGCCTGGGAACGGCAGTCTACGGGATCGTTTTCGTAGTCATGCTCAGCAACGATGGCGGCACAGTCAAGCTTTGCCTGTTCGGTGTCTGCATAGACCTTGTTATCCAAGCCTTCGAGGGCTTCCTTGTAGGCTTTCCAGTTGGTGATGTTGGCGGAAAGGTAGCTGACCTTGCCTGCAACGAGGTTGTAAGCGGCTGTTGCTTTGTCAACATTGGTTTGGTCGGCAATCTTGTAAGCTTTAACGGTTGCTTCCTTGTATTTGTTCAAAACGGCTGCAACGTGATAAGAAAGAGCCTTTGCTATACCATCCGACAGCTCTTGGGTATAGTCTGTATCAAAGATGTACATACCGGTCAAATCATAGGTGTTGCCGGCATTGCCCTTTGTTTTGATGTCCGTAATGTTGGCAAGAGCCTCACAGTAAGCGGTGAAGTCTGCGGGCAGGTTGGCAACGGCAGCATTCAAGCTCGTCACATACTGGTCGACGGTTGCCTGATTCAAAGCGGTGAGAGTGGTTTTGTCAAGCGGAGCGTCAAGCAAATCCTTGACAGGCGCCCAAACATCCGTCGAGTAAATGTCACGGTTTGCGTAAACGGTGGAGTCAATGGCATTTGCCGCTTGAACGGCGGTATCATAAGCTGTGAAATCTGCCGGATTGACGGTAATGCCTTCAACCGTGATGCCGGTTGAAGCGGCGGGAACGGTGTAGATATCATTGGAGGCAGACAAGGTGTCGGCGCCGCTTTTGACAACGGGAACGGACTGGTTGTAGTTGGCATCAATGACAAGCTTAAAGCCTTCGCCGCGAATGGCAGCGGTAATTGCATTGCCGGCTGCGTCGGTATAGGTGCAGCCCGTAATGGCAGGCAGAGCAATCAAATCCGCCTTTGCAACGGCGATGGTCGGACGAATACCGAAAGAGGTTACGGTTGTACCCACGAAAGTTTTGGTACCGGAGGACGAAATGACGACAACCTTTTTATCGGATGCATTGGCGCAACTTGCATCGGCGGTCCAGTAATTGGCACCGGCAGTGGCACCGATTGCAGAGCACTTCACAAGGAAGCTTGCCGGAATATCGGCAGCAGAGGGAAGGCACATTTTGCCGGAATAGCCTTTGTCGGTTGCTGTACCGCTGACGCTTGCAACATAATTTGTTGTGAAGGTAACCAACTTGCCGTACTGTGCTCCGGTTGACGGAAAAACAGCAGGAAGAAGCGTGTTGGTAATGTAGGTTGCAATGGCGGAACCGGTATAATCGGGGTAAGCGGTTGCCGAGGTTGCGAATTTGGTTGCGGCACTGCCTTTTACCAAAACATTATTGGCAATCAAGACATATTCGTCGGTGTTTTCTTTTGCGACCGTCCAAAGAACGGACTTTTGGGAATACGTACCGAAGCTGACAACCTTCGGTGTGGTTTCCTCTGCGTGGGCAACAGTCATCGGAATGGCGGTGAGCAGCATTACGACAGACAGAATGGCGCAGAGAACACGGGTAAAGCTTTTGTTTGTGTTCTGCATAGATTAGTTCCTCCCGGACAATTTTTTTCGCTTTGTATTATAACATAAACATCTGTAAATGTCTTGCTGTAAATATTCACAATTTTTTTACAAAAAAATTGGCAACATTCCATAAAAAGAATGCTGCCTATGCAAATTATGAAAAATCAGCCGGTGTATAGGAGCGGTATGTGCCGTTGAGGATGTTCTTCCACCAACCCTCGTTTTCGACATACCAGCGAATGGTGCGTTCAATGCCCTCGTCAAACAGCGTTTCGGGCTTCCAGCCAAGCTCATCGCCAATTTTCTTCGGGTCAATGGCGTAACGGCGGTCGTGACCGGGTCGGTCTTTGACATGGGTAATCAGGCTCTCATCCTTGCCGAGCTGTTTGAGAATGGTTTTGACCACTTGAATGTTGGTGCGCTCGTTGTGACCGCCGATATTGTACACTTCGCCGATGCGGCCGTTGAACAAAATCATGGCGATGGCACGGCAATGGTCTTCGACATACAGCCAGTCACGCACATTTAATCCCTCGCCGTAAACCGGCAGAGCCTGTCCGTCGGTTGCCTTTGCAATCATGAGCGGAATGAGCTTTTCGGGGAATTGATAGGGACCGTAGTTGTTGGAACAGCGTGAAATCGTAACGGGTGTGCCGAAGGTGCGGTGATATGCCTGCGTGAGCAAATCCGCCGAAGCCTTGCTTGCCGAATAGGGCGAAGAGGTGTGAATGGGTGTGGTTTCGGTGAACATCAGCTCGGGCTTGTCCAACGGCAAATCGCCGTAAACCTCATCGGTTGAAACCTGGTGATAGCGTGGCGTTTTGAAACGGTTGCAGGCATCCAACAGCACCTGCGTGCCGAGAATATTGGTCTGTAAAAACACTTCGGGGTTTTCAATTGAACGGTCAACATGGGATTCGGCGGCGAAGTTGACCACCGCATCGAATTTTTCACTTTCAAACAAATCAAAAACAAGCTTGCGGTCGGTGATGCTGCCCCTGACGAACTTGAAATTCGAGTTTTTGAATGCGGCGGCAAGTGTTTCCAAATTGCCTGCGTAGGTCAGCGCATCCAAACAAACCAACGAAACATCCGGGTAATCCCGCAGCATATAGTGAATGAAGTTTCCGCCGATGAAACCGGCACCGCCTGTGACAAGAATTTTTTTCATGGAATATCCTCCGTGCAGTCTGCGATTTGAGCAAAAACGACCGTGCAGACCTGTTCTGCGTGTATTATAGCAAAAAAAATCCCATAAATCAAGAATTGCTCTTGAAACCGAGCAACAAAAGGAATAAAATAAAACGGCATTGATTAAAAAACTTTTTCGGAGGTACGAACACAATGGCAAGAGTTCCCCAAATTGATTACGAAACCGCTCCGCAGGCGGTGAAGGATGCACACGATGAACATACGAAAATCGGCAAGATGACGAACATGAAGCGAACCCTGCTCAACAATGTTCCGTCTTTTAAGGCTCTTATGGAGTGGTACACGCTCCGTGATGAGGCGGCGAAATTCCTTTCTCCGCTTGAAATCAATCTGTTTTGCTACGCCATTTCCGCCGAGAACGACTGTTTGATTTGCTCGTCCTTCTTCCGCAAAATTCTGCGGGATGAGGGCATTGATTTTGACTCGTTTTCGTTCACGGAAAAACAGCAGGCGTTGATTTCGTTCGGCCGCAACATTGTGGATAATCCCCATGAAATCGACGAGGAGCAGTTTGCCGAAATGAAGGCCTTGTTCAATGATGAACAACTGGTTGTTTTGACGGCTTTTGCGGCAATCATGATTGCAACGAACTTAATCAACACGGTTTTGCGTGTCGATTTGGATACCTACCTGTTCGGTTACGACAAATAATTTTTCGGAGGACAATAAAATGTATAATTTCAAAGGAAAAACAGTGCTTGTCACCGGTGCGGCTAAAGGCCAAGGCAGGGGTGTTGCCCTTGCGTTTGCCAAAGAGGGAGCCAATGTTATTGCCGTTGATTTAGGCTCAAAAATCGAATATCCGTCCTACAACCGCTCCTGCGGCGAGGATTTGGAAAACCTGAAAAAGGAAATTGAAGCCCTCGGCGGTGCGTGCGAAATCTGCGCCGCCGATGTGCGTGACGAGGCGGAAGTGAAGGCGGCTGTCGAAAAAGGCACTGCTCGTTTCGGAACGGTAGATATTCTGTTCAGCAACGCCGGCATCTGCGCTTATGCCAAGTCATGGGAAATGACCGAAAAAGAATGGGATTCCATGATTGACATTAACCTTAAGGGCGGATGGCTCATTTCCAAGTATGTTATTCCGCACATGATTGCGCAAAAGAGCGGCGTTATCATCTACAACTCGTCCATCGGTGGTCTGCGTGGCATGAACCGCCTTTCGCACTATGCCGCATCCAAATTCGGCTTGGTCGGCTTGACCAAGTCGCAGGCGATTGAGCTTGCGCCCTACGGCATTCGTGTGTTGAGCATTCATCCCACGGGTGTCAACACGCCGATGAACGACGGGCTTGCCGAAATGGAGGGTAAGACACCCGAAGAAATCGCCGAGGCTTCTGCAGGCAACTTGATTCCCGTGCCGTGGCTGGAAGTGGAGGATGTTGTGGATTCCGTCTTGTTCCTTGCCAGCGACAAGGCTCGCTATGTCACGGGCAGTCAGTATGTGCTTGACGCAGGCCTGCTCACCCGCTGATTATTCAAAAACGCTTTCGATTAGCCTCGGACAGCATTCGGGGGAATAGACCCAACGGTGAATGTGCTGTTCCTTCAAAAAGTAGGACGGCAGGCGTGTCGGATACTGTGCGTGAAACGAGTCGACGATGGTCAACTTGATTTTCATGCGTTCGGGAATCAGACTCTTAATGTAAACGGTTGCGTGCTGTCCCGGTTCGATGTCGGCGACAGGCTCGGCAAGCCCTGCCAGATTCGGCGCCAATTCCACAAAAACACCGTATTTTTCAACTGAGCGGACGATGCCGGGAACGGTTTCGCCCGCTTTGAATTTTGCCGCATTTTCTTCCCAAGTTCCGAGCAGCTCTTTGTGGGTCAAGGTGATTTTTCCGTCGGGCGCAATGCTTTTCACCACCGCTTTTATCGGGTCGCCGACGCTGAAGCGCACATTCGGGTGCGGAATGCGGGAAACCGAAACGGCATCAATGGGAATCAGCGCAACGAGTCCGGCGCCGATGTCGGCAAAGGCACCGAAGCCCTCGGTGTGCGTGACGGTGGCATCAATCACATCGCCGGGGCGCAGGGCGGAAATGCAGCTTTTCCGACAATCTTTTTGTACGCTTTTTCGGCTCAAAACGGCAGACTGCTCGCCGTAGATGTCGGATTCAAACCCGATTATGCGAAATTGAACGGGTTTATTCACCCGTGAAATGAGTGCAATGTCACGCACTGAGCCGTCCTCAATCCCCAGAGCGCCCTCTTCCCGCGGGATGCGCCCGCGCATCGCCCCCAAATCCAAATGCAAATCGTGGTTGTTGTCGCACAAAAGCACACGGGATTCCAAAACCGTTCCGTGCGTATAGGCTTGCATGATTCCGCTTTTATCTCGAAGCAAAGCAAGATTCTCTGCGGTGCTCATCAGTCGTCCTTCGGGACAAAATTTGTTCATACGGTTGCGGCGGCAATGCGCCGACTCCCTCCTTAAACGAAAAGTGAAAATCCGTTGCATAGTGATATATATGCCGAAATTTTCGTTCCATGCTCGCAAAAGCAAAAAGTTGCTATTGTTGCTTCTTTATGGTATAATATCCTAATTGGAGTTGATTATGTTATGAATGTAAAGCTCGGAGATAAATTGTATATGAAAAAAGCGCATCCCTGCGGCAGTAATTGCTTTGAGGTCTTGCGTGTGGGGATGGATTTTCGCTTGCGCTGCTGCGGCTGCGGTCACGAGTTTATGACACCGAGAGCCAAAATCGAAAAAAGCATTCGGCGTATTGAATCAACAGAACAAAAGGAGTAACCCCTATGCTCGAAAAACTCAAACAAGTGGAAGAACGGTACGAAGAAATCAACCGTCAGCTTTGCCTGCCCGAAGTGATTTCGGACATTGCCCTCTGTAAAAAGTATATGCAGGAGCAAAAGCATTTAACGCCCGTTGTCGAAAAGTATCGGGAATATCTGACGGCAAAGCAAGCCGAAGAGGAAGCCGTGCTTTTGCTCAACGACCCCGATTCCGATGCCGAGCTGAAAGAGCTTGCACAAGAGGAATGCGAGCAGGCGAGGGAGCGGATTCAACAGCGTTTAGATGAGTTGAAAGTGCTTTTGCTGCCCCGTGACCCGAACGATGACCGCAATGTCATTGTCGAAATCCGAGGCGGAGCAGGCGGCGACGAAGCAACGCTGTTTGCCTATGTGCTTTACCGAATGTATTCAATGTATGCGCAGACCAAGGGCTGGAGCACCGAAATTTTGAACGCTAACGAAACCGAGGTCGGCGGCTTCAAAGAAGTAAGCTTTATGGTCAACGGTGACGGGGCCTATTCCCGTTTCAAATTTGAAAGCGGCGTGCATCGGGTTCAGCGTGTGCCCGAAACCGAAAGCCAAGGGCGTATCCACACTTCAACCGTGACCGTGGCGGTTTTGCCCGAAGCGGAGGAGGTGGATGTGCAGATCAATCCGACCGATTTGCAGATTGATACCTTCCGTTCGAGCGGGGCCGGCGGACAGCACATCAACAAAACCGAGTCCGCTATCCGCATCACCCATTTGCCAACGGGTACGGTGGTGGAATGTCAGGACGAACGAAGCCAATACAAAAACAAAG
>DNXM01000131.1:2179-4427 GCA_003505905.1 Oscillospiraceae bacterium | reverse complement strand
CTCTTTACTGCAAATCCTGCTTGGAAAAAGCAGAAGCCACCATTGTTCAGTTGAATGCGGACGGCTCCGAGGAGGATTACCTTGATTAAATCCTACACCCAAGAAGAATATATTTCTTTGATTAACGATGCGCTGGATAAGCTTGTGCCTTTGTGCGGCGATGAGCGTGATTCGGTGGCACAGGCCATGCGATACAGCCTCAAAAACGGCGGTAAGCGTGTGCGTCCGATGCTCTTACTTGAATTTTTTCGCCTTTGCGGCGGCGATGTGCCGTGTGCACTTCCGCTTGCCTGCGCATTGGAAATGATTCACACATATTCGTTGATACATGACGATTTGCCTTGCATGGATGACGATGATTTTCGCCGTGGAAAGCCGTCGTGCCACAAGCAATTCGGCGAAGCGACCGCTTTGCTTGCCGGGGACGGACTGCTCACGCTTGCTTTTTCGGTTGCGTCAAAAGCACCGATTTCACCCGAACGACTGGTTAGCTGTTTAACCTTGCTGGCAGATTGTGCAGGTTATCTCGGTATGATTGGCGGTCAGACAATGGATTTGCAGCACGAAGGAAAAACGATTGATGCGGAGCTGTTGTGTTCCACTGACCGATTGAAAACCGGTCAGCTGATTTGTGCGGCGTGTAAGCTTGGCTGTCTTGCGGCAGGAGCCGGCGAAGCAGAGTTGAAATGTGCGGAGCAGTACGCCGAAAACATCGGTCTTGCGTTTCAAATTGTGGACGATTTGCTCGATTTGGTCGGCACGGCGGAAGAGCTCGGCAAACCGATTGGCAGTGATGTGGGCAATGAAAAATCAACCTATCCGGCATTGCTCGGCATGGAGCAATCGAGACAGCTCGTCAATGACTTGACCGAGAACGCCGTAGCGGCGTTGGATATTTTTGAAAACGGCTCATTTTTGGCGGATTACGCAAAAAAATTAGCGAGTCGAACCAATTAACGGAAACAGAGGAATACAATGGGTTATGACCTTTTGAAAAAAATCAAACAGCCTGCCGATATTCAGTCGATGAGCTATGAACAGCTTGATGAATTGGCAGGAGAGATTCGACAAAAACTGATTGAAACCGTTTCGGCGAACGGCGGACATTTGGCATCCAATCTCGGTGCGGTGGAATTGACCATTGCCATGCATCGCTGCTTTCATTCGCCAAATGATAAATTTGTTTTTGATGTCGGACATCAATCTTACACACACAAGCTCTTGACCGGTCGTTTTGAACGGTTTGCAACGCTCCGCCAAGAAGATGGGCTTTCTGGCTTTCCGTATCCGCCCGAAAGTGAACATGATGTTTTCTTTTCCGGGCACAGCAGCACCTCGATTTCTTCTGCATACGGCATCAGCGTTGCGGAAAAAATCAACGAGCGAGATAATTATACCGTGGCGGTCATCGGCGACGGTGCATTTACGGGCGGCTTGGCATATGAAGCCATGAACAATGCCGGCAGAACCCAAAAAGCAAAGCTGATTGTTATTTTGAACGATAACAATATGTCCATTTCCAAGAATGTCGGCTCGGTTTCCAAATATCTTTCCGTTATGCGAAATTCAAAGCGGTATTTTCATTTGAAGGCCGGTGTTGAACAAGCACTGAATCGCATTCCGTTTGTCGGCAAAAGCTTGTCGAGCAGTGTATTCCGACTGAAGACGAAACTAAAAAACAAGATTTATAACAGCAATATGTTTGAAGACCTCGGCTTTCGCTATATGGGCCCGGTGGACGGACACAACATCAAAAGCCTTTGCGAGGTTTTGGAGGAGTCGAAGAGAATCGGCAGTCCGGTTGTGGTGAATGTTCAGACAATTAAGGGCAAGGGATATGAATTAGCCGAAAAAGACCCGAGTGTTTTTCACGGAATTTCAAAATTTGACCCGGAAACGGGCGAAACCCTTAACAAGGGTTTGTCGAATTTTTCCGACGAGTTCGGTCGCTGCCTGTGCGACCTTGCTTCAAAAGACCGCCGTATTTGCGCCATCACTGCCGCCATGTCCTTGGGCACTGGCTTGAGTGAGTTTTGCGGGCTTTTCCCCGAGCGGTTCTTCGATGTCGGCATTGCCGAGGAACACGCGGTTGTGTTTTCTTCCGGCTTATCCAAAGGCGGTATGATTCCGTTCTTTGTGGTTTATTCCACTTTTTTACAGCGGTGTTATGACCAGCTGATCCATGACGCTGCCTTGCAAAAGCAAAAGATGATTTTGGCGATTGACCGTGCCGGTTTTGTCGGTGAAG
>DNXM01000131.1:0-2157 GCA_003505905.1 Oscillospiraceae bacterium | reverse complement strand
GCATCAAGGCGTGTTTGATGTTGCTTTCATGAATACGATTTCCGATTTTACGATTTATTCGCCGACTACTTACGAGGAACTGCGTCACGCAGTGAATCATGCGGTTTATAAAGATACCCATGTAATTGCGGTACGCTATCCCCGTGGCGGTGAGCCGACGCTGCCCGATGATTTCATGCCTACTTACGATGCGTATGATGTATACGGCTGTGAAGAATCCGATGTGACAATCGTGACCTACGGGCGTATTTTTGCAAATGCCTGCAAAGCGCAAAAGGCACTCGAGGCACAAGGCAAACGAGCGAGAGTCTTGAAATTAAACCGAATTAAACCGATCGATGACAGCGTGGTGGAAATGCTTCGCAACAGTCGGGAAATCTTTTTCTTTGAAGAAGGTGTTCGGGATGGCGGTGTCGGCGAAAAGCTTGCGCTGTTGCTGATGGAATCCGGCTATAAGGGCGGCTATCATGTAACGGCGGTTGATTATTGCTTTGTTCGCCAGGGCAGTGTGCCGTCCATTTTGAAAAAGCACGGTTTGGATGCCGAAAGCATGGAAAAAACCGTGGGGAGTGCATGGAATGGCTGATAAAAAACGATTGGATGTTGCGCTGAATGAGGCAGGCTTGACCGAAAGCCGAGAGCGGGCGCACGCCTTGATTATGGCAGGACAGGTTTATGTCAACGGGCAAAAGGCATTGAAGGCAGGCACTCCCGTGAAGCCGGAGGACAAGCTGGAAGTGCGTGGCGAAAAAATGCCTTATGTCAGCCGCGGCGGCTATAAATTACAAAAAGCAATGGATACCTTTCCGATTTCGCTTGAACATAAAATCTGTATGGATGTCGGTGCTTCTACGGGCGGCTTTACGGATTGTATGCTGATGAGCGGTGCGGATAAAGTATATTCGATTGATGTCGGATACGGTCAGCTTGCGTGGAAACTGCGCAGTGATGAGCGTGTTGTGAATTTGGAGCGCACCAATTTCCGTTATGTGACACGGGAACAGGTGCCCGACAAAATCGACTTTTCGAGCGTGGATGTTTCTTTCATTTCATTAAAATTGATTTTGCCCGTGCTTTATTCGCTTCTCTCCGAAGAGGGCGAAGCGGTTTGTTTGGTGAAACCGCAGTTTGAGGCAGGACGGGAAAAGGTCGGTAAAAAAGGCGTTGTTCGAGAACTCTCTACACATGCTGAAGTTTTAGAGAGCATCACAACCTTTGCCATAGACTGTGGCTTTACTTTAAAAGGCCTAGACTTCTCACCGATTAAAGGTCCAGAAGGNNAAAAGGTCGGTAAAAAAGGCGTTGTGCGTGATAAATCCGTGCACTTGGAAGTGATTGAAAAATGCATCGGTTACGCCAAAGAAAACGGCTTTTCGATATGCGGCTTGACATTTTCTCCTGTAAAAGGTCCCGAAGGAAATATCGAATATCTGTTGTATCTGTCAAAAAAAGAATTGCCCGATGCTCTGCTTTGTGCGGAAGAAACCGTTGAGCAATCCCATCAGACTTTGAGTAACGATTGAGAGGAGGCAGAAGCAACATGAAGATAGCCGTCAATGCAAATCTCACCCGAGAATTTGCCGCATCCACTGCACACGGAGTTGTGCAAAAGCTCAAGGAATACGGTGCGCAGGTATTGCTGGATGAAAGCACGGGCGTTGAATTCGGGGAAGAAAGCGATGTTTCGCTCTGCACCTTGGAGCAATGTGCAGAGGATTGCGATGTTATGATTGCCATCGGCGGTGACGGTACGATTCTTCACGCAGGAAAAGCCGCCGCCCGTTGCAATAAGCCGATTTTGGGCATCAATGCCGGGCATCTTGCTTTTATGGCAGGCTTGGAGCGGCACGAGTTGGAACAGCTCAAAAAGCTGTTGAACGGAGAATATACTTTAGACCGACGCATGATGCTGGAGGTTCTCCTTTTTGACGAAAAGGGCTTTTGCATCGAACGCCGTGACTGCATGAACGACGTTGTTTTTTCACGGGCGGTGAATCGCACGATTATTGATATAACCGTCGAATCAAACGGTCGTTTTGTCAATGAATACCGTGGCGACGGCGTGATTCTTTCAACGCCGACAGGTTCAACGGCTTATTCACTTTCGGCAGGCGGTCCGGTTATCAACCCGACAATCGAAAGCATTTTGCTCACACC
>DNXM01000104.1 GCA_003505905.1 Oscillospiraceae bacterium | reverse complement strand
GCCGGCATTCTAAACGGCACCACCAACTTCATTCTCACCAAGATGATTCACGACGCCATGAGCTTTGAAGATGGTGGTGCCGTTTAGAATGCCGGCGATTTCGTCAATTTCGTTGGCGGCAAGGCATTGGCTGATAGGACGGATAATCGGGATACCGCCGCCGACACTTGCCTCGAAAAGAAAGTTGAGGTTGTTTTCCTCCGCCACCTTCAACAGCTCGTAGCCCTTTTCGGCAACAAGCTCTTTGTTGGAAGTGACAACGCTCTTACCTGCCTGAAGACAAGCCAAAACAAATTCGTAAGCAGGATGAAGTCCGCCCATGGTTTCCACCACGATTTTGATGGACTCATCGTTGAGAATGTCATTAAAATCCTTGGTGAAGAGCTTTTCGTTTTCATCGCCCGGAAACTCTCTCAAATCGAGAATACGGGTCAGCTCCAAAGTCGACTGCATACTCTTCTGCACAATGTGGTCGTGATTTTTTTTGAGTACCTCGGCGACGCCGGAGCCGACAACGCCGTAGCCCATAATTGCAATGTTCATAACTGTTCCTCCATGGAAAATAGAATTTGCCGAAAGAAAGGGATAGATTGCGAGTTTACCGACCTATTATAGCACATAATATATATATAATAAAGGGGAAAACCAAAAAAAATTCGGCATTTTATAAAAAAAGTCGAATCCGAAACGGACTCGACCGAAAAATTTTATCGAATGGAAAACGCATGAAAGCTTCCGCTGTTATCGGCGGTTGCCAGGAACACATCCGAAACCTTTTTCTCCTGCTCTTTGAGCTTGGTTTTCAGCCATTGCTCGTCTTTTCCGACCTTTTTTAAACCGTCCTGTAAAATGTTGCCGTCGGAAACAACCGTTTCCTCCATTCCCGCCTCCTGCACCGAAAGTGTCAAATCCTGCGGTGTAACGGGGCGTTGCTGTGCAAGCGGCAAAAAGCTGATTTTTCCGTTCGGCTCAAGCAGCGCCGTTTGCAAATTCTGCACCCCGAAATAACCTGCCGTTCGGCATTGCATCAAGAACTCATCTAAATCAATTTTGCTTTTTTTCAGGTTCTCCCGATAAAAACAGCCGTTGTTGAACAGCACCACGGGCAGTCCCTCGGACACACGGCGGAATTTGAGAAACTTGTCGGACAAAACGGAAAAGCACACCGCCAACAGCGCATATACCGCCATCGCCACCAACGGTTTTGCCGGCTCTTCCAATTCCGTGGCAAGCTCGGCGGCAATCGAGCCGACCGTGATACCCACCACATAGTCGAACATACTCATCTGCGACACCTGCCGTTTGCCCATCATACGGGTCAGCAAAAACAAAAACAAAAAAGAAACCGCCGCCGTGATTGCAACCTTTACCAGCTGCATATCCGCACCCCCCAATAAAAAAATCATCGGGTTTATTATGTGCCGGCGACGGTGGATTATTCGATTTTATCAGTCTTCAATGGCGGCTTTTGCCGTAAAGGTGTCGTAAATGCGCTTGTAATTCGCATCGCTGAACTTCTTCTCACGGCTGTAAGCGTAAACACCGTTTTGCTCCTGCTCGATATCGGTCAGCTGTGTGTAGCACACGGCACAGCAATATTCGCAGTCCATCAATACCTTCGTCAAATCGCAGATGCGGTCGACTGCCTCCTCCTCGGTCTTGGGCGTATCGCCGTAGCCCCAGCCGTTTTCCACGCCGGGTGCCCACCAGGTTCCGCCGTATTCGCTGACGAAATAGGGCTGACCGCCGTAGGTTTGACGGTCTTTATGCGTGTTGTGTACGCCATTATCCTCCCGTGCAGGGTGTTCCAACCACTCTTTGAGCTGTTTGGCGTCCTGCGTGTATTCGTGAATATCATAAACATCCGTCACAACATGGAAGTTGCCGCTCGTATCAATGCACGGACGGGTGCTGTCCGCCGCCTTGGTGATGTAATAAATGCTGCTCAGCACGGCATCGTCCTGCTGTGCGCCGTTGACATTCCAGGTTTCGTTGTACGGACACCAGCCAACCAAAGCCGGGTGCGAATAGTCACGGTCAATCTCCTCAAGCCACTGTTGAAGAACAGGCGGAAGCGACTCAATTTTGGTGTGATTCGAGCCCCAGTTCGGGAATTCGCCCCAAACCAAATAGCCCATTTTGTCGGCATGATACAGGAAGCGCTGTTCAAACACCTTTTGGTGCAAACGGGCACCGTTGAAGCCGACCGCCATGGACAGCTCAATGTCGTGAATCAAATCCGCATCGGAAGGAGCGGTATAGATGCCGTCGGGATAAAAGCCCTGGTCAAGCACAAGACGCTGGAACACTTTTTTGTTGTTGATGCAGATTGCACCGTCACGCAGTGAAACCGTGCGCAAGCCGAAATAGCCCTTTGCCGAGTCGATAACCCGGTCATTTTTCACAAGAGCATATTCAATGTCATACAGCTCGGGCTTACCGACCTCCCACAAATGCACTTCATCCACGGCGAGCGTGACATTCACCGTGTTGCAGGCAGCGTCCGCTACGGCACTGCCGACTTCTCTGCCGCCGTAATAGGCGGTCAATTGCACCTGCGTGTCGGCAATATCACCGGCCAAAGCAAGGTCGCAGTTGATGACACCGCCCAAATCCGCCGTGCGCACTTTGATATTTTTAATGTAGGTCTGTGCCACCTGCTCAATCCAAACGGTCTGCCAAATGCCCGTGGTGCGGGTGTAGTCGCAGCCGTGCGAATAATAGCATTCGCTCTGCTTGCCTCTGGGCTGCACACCGGGAATCATCAAATCAACCGCATTGAGAACAATCCGGTTTTCGCCGTCAACAACAGCGTCGGTAATGTCCAACACAAAGCCCGTATAACCGCCGATGTGCGGCGCAAAGGCTTTGCCGTTGACCCAAACATTTGCTTGGTAATCCACCGCCTCAAAGTGCAAAAGGGTTCGACCCTCGCCCTTGGTAAGGTTCACGGTGCGGCGGTACCAAACGCTGTGCATAAAGTCCTTAAAGCAAACGCCGGAGAGCTTGCTTTCGGGGCAATAAGGCACAATGATTTTCTTGGTGTACTCCGCCTGCGGCTCATACATTTTGCGTGCGACACCGCTGTTGCCGAAGTCAAATTCAAAATCCCATTCGCCGTTCAAGTTGATGTAGCTTTCACGCACAAAATCGGGGCGTGGATATTCGCTGCGAGGAATGTTATTCATAGTCTTCTCCTGTTTCATTTGGAATTTTTATCCAATAATTCTTTTTTCATATCCCACAGTTTTTGTGAGAGGTCGACATAGTAATGGTGCGGATTTTCAAAACGAATCACTTCATCCCAAAGCGTGTCCACCTGTTCTTTACAGAACGCACGCACTTCGTTGAGCTTGGGTGTGTCGTACATCTTTTCGCCGTTGCGGAACAGCTGAACACGCAGCTCTTTTGCCGTGAAGTCCGTTACGGTCTTACGCTTCCAGGTGTAATCGGGGTCAAACAGCTCGTACGGCTGATTTTCGTCAATCGTTTCGTCGAACAGCGTCACCACATCGGCAATCGCCTTTCCGCTTTCCTTATCATACAGGCGCCACAGCTTTTTGAAGCCGGGAGTTGTAATCTTGGCGACATTTTCGCTGATTTTAATTTTCGGAATCCATTTTCCCTCACGCTCAATCGCCGCAAGCTTATAGACACCGCCGAATACGGGATTCGACGAAGCCGTAATCAACCGCTCACCGACACCGAATGAATCAATCTGTGCGCCCTGCATGAGCATATCCCGAATAATGTACTCATCCAGCGAGTTCGATGCGACAATCGCACAGTCCTCAAAGCCCTCGGCATCGAGCACCTTGCGGATTTTTTTGGATAAATAGGTAATGTCACCGCTGTCGATTCTGACACCCTTCGGGCGAAATCCACGGGGCAAAACCTCACGGCGGAACGCCTCAACCGCATTGGGCAAGCCGCTCTTTAACACATTATAGGTATCAATCAACAGCGTACAGCTGTCGGGATATTCCTTGGCATAGGCACAGAATGCATCCAGCTCGGTGTCAAACATCTGCACCCAGCTATGCGCCATCGTGCCAAGTGCAGGGATACCGAAATCACGCTCGCTCATAGCACACGCCGTACCGACACAGCCGCCGATATAAGACGCTCTCGCGCCGTAAATCGCACCGTCAAAGCCCTGCGCACGGCGTGAGCCGAATTCCATAACCGCTCTTCCCTGTGCCGCACGAACAATGCGGTTTGCCTTGGTGGCAATCAAGCTTTGGTGGTTGATGCAAAGCAGAACCATTGTTTCAATCAACTGCACCTGAATAGCGGGACCCTTCACCGTCACAATCGGTTCACCCGGAAAAATGGGCGTACCCTCGGGCACACACCAAACATCGCAGGCAAACTTGAAGTTTTTCAAATAATCTAAAAAGCGTTCGTCGAAATTCTTATTGCGAAGCATTTCAATATCGCTGTTGCTGAAGGTCAGCGACTCCAAATATTCCGTCAGCTGCTGAACGCCTGCCATAATCGCAAAGCCGCCGTTGTCGGGCACACTGCGAAAGAACATATCAAACACCACAGTGGTATCGCCCAAGCCATTGTTAAAGTAGCCCTTTGCCATGGTCAGCTCGTAAAAGTCCATTAACGCCGTTAGGTTGCGCCCACGCTCGCCGTCACGCTTGAAAGCCAAAAAAATCCCTCCCGATTTCTACTCTTTTTCATTATATCAACATTCGGGCAAAATTACAATCTTTTCCAAACCCTTTTATGGACGGAAAATTTGAAAAATTCACACTTTTTCCGCCGAGCATAATACAAACTGTAATATGCATTTCTATTTTGAAAAATGTATAATCTTCTGTATAAAACAAATCCTTGACATTTATTTGACGATTTGATAAAATGCAATTGAGAAAACAAAAGTAATTGAATATTAACTTCTTATTTCCTGTTTTTCAATTTACTTTTTGTAATACATTTTTTATAAGGAGAATGCGAAAATGAGAATCAGAAAACAAGCACTCGGCGATCGCAACATCATCGGCGCAAAGGTCGAAGCCCAAAGAAAGGCAATCGGCATGAAGCAGAAGGACCTTCTCACGCAGCTTCAAATCAACGGCATTGATTTGAACGCTTCCGGTCTTTCCAAGCTGGAAGGTCAGCTTCGTTTCGTCACGGATTTTGAGCTTGTTGCAATCGCAAAAGTTCTCGGCGTCAGCATCAACTGGCTTGTCGGCGACGAAGACTAATCCCCTTTTACCCCAAAAAGCAACCGCAGTGAAAACCTCGCTGCGGTTGCTTTTTATTTTGCCTGCGGTGTTTCTCGGTCAAGATAACGGCAGATGAAATCCGTCACCGCTTGCGTATACTCCTCAGGCGCAACCAAGCCCGACAAAGCGTGACCGGCACCCGCAAACGAAATTTTTTCTTTTTCCTCGCAGGCGCACGCCTGAAAGCATTCCTCCTGCATGGCAAACGGCACAAAGGTGTCGTCTTCCCCGTGGATGAACAGCGTGGGTGTGTGCGACTGCTTGAGCTGATTCACCGCAGAGGCTTGCTTGAAGCTGTAACCTGCATGAAGTCGTGTGACAAAGTCGCCCGCATACAAAAACGGGAACGCAGGCAGATGAAGCCATTGCTTGATTTGCGTTTTGAATTCGTCATAAACGCTTGTGTAACCACAGTCGGCAACACAGCATTTGACATTCTGCGGCAGCACCTCGCCCGTTGTCATCATCACCGTTGCCGCACCCATAGACACGCCGTACAGCACAATTTGCGCATCGGGGTCGTTCTTGCCGATATAGGCAATCCAATCGCACAAATCCAGTCGGTCAAACCAACCCATGGAAGCCGCTTTATCCTCACTGATGCCGTGCCCTGTCAAGCTCGGCGCAAGCACATTCCAGCCCTGTGTCACAAAATGCCGAATCTGTGCGGCATTGCTTTCGGGCTTGACGCTGTAGCCGTGGCAGACAATCACCCAAATATGCGAATTCTCTGACGGATACTCATCGGCATGAATCCACTTTTTTCGCCTGCCGAGAATCGTGTGGTCCCTGCGTGCGGCACTTTTGAGCCACAGCATTCCCTGCGCCGTAATCGGCGTATTGCTCATCATCTCATTGAGCCAATTGTTTTCATGCAGTAATTTAGATTCCCGAACAGCTTTCGAGGTCAAAAACATTCGGTACAGCACTTCACCCGAGGCGATAAATGCCGTGCCGAGCAGAGCGGTTGTGCCAAGGACTGCCGTGGTGGTTTTTTTCATTCGGAATCCTCACCCTTTGTCTGAAAATTTTGCAAGCGCTCCATGTTTTCAATCACGAGCGTTCTGCCCCTAAAACCGATTGCGCCTGCCGTATGAAGTCGGTCGAGCGAACGGTTCAACGCATCCTTTCCGATGCCGACTTGCTTGGCAAGCTTTCCCAAATCGGGCGAAAGTGCAAGCTCGTTGCTCTGCGCCTTTTTGTGTTCCAACAAAAAATGCGCCAATTTTTCTTCGGCACTCGTGCTTTTCGCCGCCACCACCGTGCCGTTGAGCGTGTCGATTTTTGCCGAGAGCATCTGCAAAAAGCTCTGCGTCACGGCAAAATTTTTACGCATCAACTCTTCCACGGCTGTTTTGGAAACGAACAGCACCTTGCCGTCCTCCTCCGCCACCAAGCGAAGTGCGGTTTCTTTTTGCGGACTGAACAATTTATCAAGCGCAAACACATCGCCGCTTTGCGCTTTGCCGACAATTCTTCTGCCTGTTTCCGCCAAACAGCCGCCGCTCAACAGCAAACCGAACGAATGAGAAATGCCGTAAGCAGGAAGCACGGCTTGCCCTTTTTTGAACTCTCGCAAAACGGTTGTTTCGTGGTGAATCAACTCGGTCAGCTCCTGTTTGGTTGCCGCCGCAAAAGCTTCTTCCCTTTGCAGGATGGCAATCGCCTTTTGTTCGGCTTCTTTTCTCATGGCTTCTTATCCGCCTTTTCTCCCATAATACTGCGCAGACGAATCATCTGCGTTTTGATTTCGCCGTTTTCGTTGATATCGACTATTCTTGCACCACGCAAATCGTCCCGCTGATAGCCGTCATAGGTCACCGAACCGACATAGCCGAGCTGAATACCGCAGTATTCCCCGATGAAATCGTTGTAGTGGTCGTGCCCGGCGAGAATCATTTTCACATCCCCCCGTTCCAAGCAAGCGCTGAACAGACCCGAGTTCAGGCAGGTGAAGGCACAATCCTCATACTGCTCACCCTCATAACCGCACTCCACACGGTTGTCGGCGACCATATCGTGCTCGGGAATCGCAATGTGCATGAGCATCAAGCCGGGAATCTTGCTTTTGTTGTACGCCTCCAACTGCTTGGAGGTGTTGTAATACCACATCAACTGCTCAAAACGAACCGTGTCATACCCCGTGCTGCCGGCACGCATTTTCCGCATGATAATTTTCATATCCTCCGGCAAGCCGAGGCGTTTGGCAAGCAGGGTCACATTGTCGTGGGAATCAAACGCCCACACATTGAACACGATTTTTTCAGAATCGTGCGCCAAAATCGGCAGGCAATAGTTGGCAACCCCTGCCATCTGTTCTTCGCCGTGCTTGGAAACGCAGAGCGGAAAGCTTTCGTATATCGGTTCCTGCTCCTCTCGGCTCATGCCGTAGTTATCGTCGTGGTTACCGAAGGTGTGCGCCCACGGGATGCCCCGTTTTTCCATCGGCTCGGTGTCGATTTTCAACATTTCACGCACCTGCTCGGCGGTTTCCACATGAATCGGTCCGCAGCCGGCGGTGTCGCCGTTGAGCATAACCAAATCGGGCTTTGTGTAGTCCACCATCGCCTCAATCGCCTGTGCCAGCTGCTCGCTCTGCCCGTATCCGCCGTGCAAGTCGGACAAAAACAGCACACGGAACTTGCCCTGTTCGTTGCACCGCAGGGTCTTTTTCAAGGTTAGCAATTCATTCATTTCCATACCTGTCACCTCAACCGATTTCCTGTTCATAGCTTACCGCATTCCGACACATTTGTCAAATACACAGCCGCCGAATGTCCACCCAAACGCAATGCGAACGCTTTACCGAGCTTTTGAAAAGCTAATATGAAGCCCTGCGCCGCCGACAGAATGCGGCAAAGAACGGCAAAAAGCACCCGTGGACGAATCCACAGGTGCTTTGCTGTTACAGTTCAGGATTGAAAAGCGGCAATTACTTGCTCTTCTTTTCTTCCTTCTTCTCCTCGTTGCCGACGAGCTCAATGATGCACATTTCAGCAGCATCGCCGCGACGGGGACCGGTCTTGATGATACGGCAGTAACCGCCGTTGACATCCTTATACTTGGGGGCAATCTCGTCGAAAAGCTTCTTAACGACATCTTCTTTGGTGATGAAGCCAAGAGCCTGGCGCTTTGCACTCAGGGTGTTATCTTTTGCGACGGTGATCATTTTTTCCGTAAGAGAACGGACTTCTTTTGCCCTTGTAACGGTTGTCTCAATCTTACCGTTTTCTAAGAGATAGGTGACCATTGCACGAAGCATTGCCATACGATGATCGCTGGTTCTGCCGAGCTTTCTGGTTCCGGGCATTAAAATCACTCCTTTGCCGATAATGTAAGGCTAATGTTGGTTGAATTATTCCTCTTCTTTACGAAGGTCAAAGCCAAGGCTCTTGAGCTTGGCAACCACCTCGTCAAGGGACTTCTTGCCGAGGTTGCGAACCTTCATCATATCCTCTTCCGACTTGTCGATGAGGTCTTCAACCTTGTTAATTCCGGCTCTCTTCAAGCAGTTGAAGGAGCGCACAGACAGGTCAAGTTCCTCAATGGTCATCTCCAGAAGTTTTCCGACACCGTTGTCGCTCTTATCGACCATAACCGGAATATCCGTGTCTTGTACATCAGACAATTCTCCGAAGAGACTGAGGTGCTCGTTGAGGATCTTGGCGCCAAGAGAAACGGCTTCCTTCGCATTGATGGTGCCGTCTGTCCACACTTCAAGCGTAAGCTTGTCATAGTCGGTAATCTGACCGACACGTGTGTTCTCGACTGTGTAGTTCACCTTTAAGACAGGTGTATAGATTGAATCAATTGCAATCACGCCGATTACGGGTTGCATGATAGCCTTGTTGCGTTCTGCCGAGACATAGCCACGACCCTTGTCGCAGGTCATTTCCATGCACAGGTGTGCATCGGAATCCAGCGTTGCAATCACCTGTTCGGGGTTGATGATTTCAACTTCACTGCTCACCTTGATATCACCGGCGGTGACAACACCGGCACCCGATGCATCAATATACATCTTTTCCGTGCCTTCGCCGTGAATCTTGAGGATGACGCTCTTCAGGTTAAGGACAATCTCGGTTACATCTTCTTTTACGCCCTTAATCGTAGAAAACTCATGGAAAACACCGTCGATTTTAACCGAGGTAATGGCATAACCGGGCAGGGAGGAGAGGAGAACTCTTCTCAAACTGTTGCCGATTGTGGTGCCGTAGCCACGCTCCAACGGCTCTAACACGAATTTTCCGTAATCTCCGCGCGCACTGAATTCGGTCGCTTCGATTTTGGGCTTTTCGATTCCTATCATTCAAAACCCTCCTTGTAAATATGAGTAAGTTACGCAGATAGTCAAGGGCATTATTTCGAGTAGAACTCGACGATGAGATGCTCTTCGACCGGTACAGCGATCTGTTCACGCTCGGGCAGAACGATAACTTTAGCCGTTGCTGCTTCAGCGTTCAGATCAAGCCACTGCGGAACCGGGCGGGCTGCGTTGGTTTCAAGAACTGCTTTGAACTTATCACTTTCCTTGCTCTTGGACTTGATGGCAACTTCGTCGCCGGCCTTGAGCAGGTAGGACGGGATGTCGACCTTCTTACCGTTTACGGTAAAATGACCGTGGGTGACAAGCTGTCTTGCTTCTGCGCGGGAGTTAGCCCAGCCGAGAAGATAAACAACATTGTCAAGGCGGCTCTCACAGATTCTGAGCAGGTTTTCACCTGTCTGACCCTGCTTGCGCTCTGCCATAAGGAAATACTTGTGGAACTGATTCTCCTGAACACCGTAGTAACGCTTAGCCTGCTGCTTTGCGCGAAGCTGAAGTCCGTATTCAGAAGTCTTTTTGCGGCTCTGGCCATGCTGACCGGGAGCATACTGTCTGCGCTCGAGAGAGCACTTACCGGTGTAGCATCTTGCGCCCTTGAGGAACAACTTTTTGCCCTCACGACGGCAAAGCTTGCAGACCGCACCTGTATATCTTGCCATAGTAATTACACCTCCTGAAAAATTAGGTTACACACGCCTTCTCTTGGGCGGACGGCAGCCGTTGTGCGGAATCGGAGTAACATCCTTAATCATGCTCACTTCAAGACCGGCGGTCTGAAGAGCACGGATGGCTGCTTCTCTGCCTGCACCCGGACCTTTTACGTAAACCTCAACATATTTCATGCCGTGCTCGATTGCTGCCTTTGCTGCTGTTTCGGCAGCGGTCTGTGCTGCAAACGGGGTGGATTTTTTGGAGCCTCTGAAGCCCATCTCACCGGCACTTGCCCATGAAACTGCATTACCCTGTGTATCGGTAATGGTTACGATTGTGTTGTTGAAGGTGGATTGAATATGGGCGGCACCGCGCTCGATATTCTTGCGCTCACGGCGTTTACGAGTAGCACCGGCCTTCTTAACTGCACCTTTAGTAGCCACTTCTTATTCCTCCTTCATTATTTCTTCTTGTTTGCGATTGTCTTCTTCGGACCCTTGCGTG
>DNXM01000246.1:637-9222 GCA_003505905.1 Oscillospiraceae bacterium | reverse complement strand
GCGTGATGTAGGGCATGAGGTTGTTCGGGATGCCGTTAGGGTCTTCGCCGATGAAACCGCTGCTGTGTGCGCCGATGGGATTGAAGTAGCGCAAAATCACAATGCTCCATTCGTGGTCGGAGGCAAAAACATCTTTGAGAATCGTTTCAATGTAAAGCTTGGTCGTGCCGTAGGGATTTGTTGTGCCGCCTGCGGGCATATCCTCACGCAAAGGGGACGGATTGTTTGAACCGTAAACGGTGGCGGAGGAAGAAAAAACCAGTTTTTTCACGCCTGCATCCCGCATGGCCTCGCACAGCGTCACCGTGCCGCCGATGTTGTTTTCGTAGTATTCCAACGGTTTGCGACAGCTTTCGCCGACCGCTTTCAGCCCGGCAAAGTGAATGACTGCGTCAATCTTGTTTTCGGCAAACACCTTGTCCAAACCGGCACGGTCACGAATGTCGCATTCGCAGAATTTGAAATCACCGCCCGAAATTTTTCGAATACGATTCAACGCTTCGGGCTTGCTGTTATAGAAATTATCGAGTATAATAACCTCGTATCCCTTTTGAATCAACTCAATGCAGGTGTGCGAGCCGATGTAGCCGGCACCGCCTGTAACCAAAATTGCCATTTAAAAAACCTCACCTTTACAAGTGTAACACAAGGGTATTATATAGCGAATCGCCTGCTATGTAAAGAAAAATTTTTTCGGAGTGAAAACATGAACGATTTATCGGATATCGGAAGAATCAAAGACCTGCTCGGCCGCCACGGCTTCCGCTTTTCAAAAGCATTGGGTCAGAACTTTATCATCAACCCGAGCATTTGCCCACGCATGGCGGAGGAATGCGGCGCAGGACCTGGTGTCGGCGTGTTGGAGGTAGGTCCCGGCATCGGTGTACTGACCGAACAGCTGGCGCAGGTTGCCGAAAAGGTGGTCGCCGTTGAGCTTGACGAACGGCTCTTGCCCGTGTTGGATGAAACGCTCGGCGAATTCAACAATGTGCGTGTCATTCACGGCGATGTGCTCAAAACCGATTTGCACAAGCTCATTGAAGAGAATTTTTGCGGCTTGAAGGTTGCCGTTTGCGCAAATTTGCCTTACTATATCACCTCGCCCATTGTGATGTACCTGCTCGAAAGCCGTTTGCCGATTGAAAGCATTACGGTAATGGTACAAAAGGAGGCAGCTGACCGCCTGTGTGCCGAAGTCGGCAGTCGGGATGCAGGTGCCGTCACCGTTGCCGTCAACTATTACGCAAAAGCCGAAAAGCTGTTTGATGTTTCCGCCGGGTCATTTATGCCTGCCCCGAAGGTGGACAGCAGCGTTATCCGCTTGACCGTGCGCCCCGAACCGCCCGTGGCTTTGGCGGATGAAAAGCTGTTTTTCCGCATGGTGAAAGCCATTTTCGCCCAACGGCGCAAAACCGCCGCCAATTCCGTAAGCGCAGGCATGAGCATTCCGAAAAGCGTTGTCTATGACGCTTTAACCGCCATCGGTCAACCCGAAACCGCACGAGCCGAAAGCTTTGATTTGCGTCAGCTCGCCGCTTTCGCCAACCAACTGAAAGAAGGAATTTACAATGAAGCTTGATGTTTGGAAAGAAAATAAAAAACTCGTTTTAACGATAGTGGCGCTGTTTGTCGCTTTCATCGGCGTCGTTATGCTGCTTTCCCGTGACCGCTTTATTTCCGACAAATATGACCCGACTTACACGGGCAACATTATGAATCTTTCGGGGGAATGGACGGAAATCGGAAACGAAACCAGCCAAAACACCTTCCGATTCACCAAGTCCACTGCCACCTACTACACCAGGGGTCAAAAAATCGGTCCGATGCACTATTCGTATGAGGATTATGACGGCTGTCCCGATTACGAATATGCCCAAATCGTCACATCGGAATCCTCCGACTTCCCTGCCAAGGCACTGATTTATCACCGCCAAGCAATCGGTGAGTATTCCATTCCCGTTTTGTCGGGCATCAAGTACAACCCCGACGGCAGCTTCGTCGTACTGCACGAATATGTGCACACCGAGGATTACAACCGGATGCCGACCGATTTTCATTCCGATTTTTACTATGCGCACCAAGCCGATACCGAGAGCACTACCCGAGAATAACGGCAACCACCGTAATATCATCGCAATGTGCCTGCGGTGAGCTGTCCTTTGCAATTTTTACGACCCTTTCGGCCAACGCCGAGGGGTCTTTTTTTCGGTATCGAACCAATTCGCTTTTCACCTGCTCCAAGCATTCTGTGCCGACTCCATCCGACATCACCAGCACAATATCGCCTGCGGAAATCGGCACTTTGGTTTCGTCCACCTGCGTTTCCCGCAAGATGCCCAAGGGCATTGAGCTTTTGCCGACCACCGCCACACGGCGACCGTGCCGAATTAAGCTGAAATTCGCACCGGCTTTGAAAAATTCCGCCTGCTTGGCGTGCAAGTCGAACCGAACGGCATCCACCGTTGCCAGCGTTTCTTCCGCCGATTTTGCAATCAGCGCCGAATTCGTCAAGCGGAATGCACTGTCGGTGTTCAAGCCTGCCACCAACAGCCGGGCAAACAGCCACGACGCCACCGCTCCGTCAATCGCCGCCCGTGCGCCGGTTCCCATGCCGTCACTGACGAGCACCACCTGTCGCCCTTCACGGTCGGCGAAGCGTTCAAAACGGTCGCCGCACAAGCCCGACGCATCGCAGATGTGCTGTGCGTGCCCGATGCGCAGGTTCAGCGCAGGTCTTTCATCAAACAGCAGGCTTGTCCCGTCCTCTCGCTCGGTCACGGTCGGACTGTTGAGCCGATAACCGCACGCCTTTTCCAATTCGCCGAGCAACGCCGCACGGCTGACACCGCCTTTCATTTTTTCGGCGTTGATTTCCACCCGACCCTTGCCGTCGGTACGGGTGCAAACCACCTGCTTCGGGGTGATGCCGAACGACAGCAACGCATCCTCCACCCGTTGAGCCGCCGCCGTATCAAAGGTAATATCCTCCTCCAAGCGCAAAACCACATCGTCCAATACGCCCGCCATGTGACGGAACTGGTCGCACACCAAAGCGCCTTTTTCGTTGAGCTTTTCTGTTTCCTCGTACCGCCCGATTTCGTCCGTAATCCGTTCCATTGCCATTGACACCTCTCCCATTGCTTTTTTGACATGACCGACCCGCATGAGAAGCAGATGCTTCATCGCTTCCGCCTGCGGCAAATCGCTGCCGATTCGTATCGTTTCTTTTACCCGTTTCCAAACCGATTCGGGCAAGAGCAAAAACAAGATGCTTGCCAGCGCATTTTCCAACAGAATCGGCACAATCTGAGGCTGACCGCCGTCACCGAGCAAAAGAAAAATGCCACTCGCCAGAAAAAATCCGAACGCTTTCGGCAGGCGGTTTTCGCTTTTTGTCAAGCTGCCGAACAAAGCGCCGAAGGTGTATGCTCCGCCGAGAAGCGGTACTTCATCAAAAACGCCCAGTGAAAAGCCGAGCGTACAGCCGCACACCGCCGCACAGCCGATGCCGCCGATTTGCGCCGAAGCCATGACAAGCGACGAAGCAATAAACCGTGCAAACGAAATCCCGGCAACCGACAGAAATTCGACCGAGCTTAACAGCGCACACCCGAAAAAAAGCAAACCGATTCGTGCGCCGTCCGACAGGGTTCGATGTTCCCGAATGGCAGGGAACGCTTCTGCCGCACCGCAAAACAAATAAGCACTTCCGCCGCCGAGCAATGCTTCGCAGACGCCAATCATTACACCGTCAAGCGAAAATCCCTGCGCCGCCATGACCGCAACGCTTGTGAGTAACAGACTTAACGATGCATTCACACCACGCACCAATGCCGTCTGCCGCACAAACGACGCTTTGCTCAACAGCGTGTTCACAAAGCAAACCACCGCAAGCGCCGCCGTTTTTTGCACTGCCGAAACACCGCTCAAGCGCAAAAATCCGCCCAAGCATCCGCCGAGCAGAACGGACGGCGTTAGGGTGTAATCGCACACCGCCGCCCAAGCGCAGGCGAACGGCGATGCCGTTTCAAACAGCACGGCACAGGCGAAGCCGAGCGAAAGTGCAAAATACACCGCCTGCCGCAAAATCAGCCGCTCGCCGCCGAGCGAAAGAGAAAAAGCCTGTCCGCCTTTTTTGAATTTTTCAACCATTTTTACCGTCACCGAGCCTTCTTTTTTGTTCTATGCTCATCATAGCACCGTGCCTGTCAAAAAAATGTCGTATTCCCGTGGGATTTTTTGAAAAAAGATTGGTTTTCATGCCTGAATATGATACAATAAATCGAATATATCTTTTTTGGAGAGAAAACAATGGAAGAACAAAAACCGGATTTAATCATCGGGCGCAATGCCGTTTCCGAGGCTCTGCGAAGCGGTCGGGAAATTGACAGCCTGCTCATCGCCCGTGGGGACAGAAGCGGCAGCTTGGGCAAGCTGATTGCCATGAGCCGTGAAAAAGGCGTTGTCGTCAAGGAAGTTGATAAAAAGAAATTGGATTTTATGTGCGGTGAAGGCAACCACCAGGGTGTTGCCGCCTTTGTCGCCGCCCACGAATACGCAAGCGTGGAGGATATTTTCCGTGCCGCCGAAGAAAAGGGCGAAAAACCGTTCATCATTGTTTGCGATGAAATTGAAGACCCTCACAATTTGGGTGCCATTATCCGAAGCGCCGATGCTGCCGGCGCACACGGGGTCATCATCCCGAAACGCCGCAATGCCGGGTTGAGTTATGCGGTCGGCAAAACCTCCGCAGGCGCAATTGAATATGTGCCCGTTGCCCGTGTGGCAAACCTGCCGAGCCTGCTCGATGAACTGAAAGAGCGTGGGCTTTGGGTTTACGGTGCCGATATGGACGGGCAAAGCTGGCACCAAACCGATTTCAGCGGCGGTGTCGCTCTGGTCATCGGGTCAGAGGGCAAGGGTCTCGGACGATTGGTAAAAGAAAAATGCGATGTGATTGTTTCCCTGCCGATGAAAGGGCAGGTCAACTCTTTGAATGCCTCGGTTGCCGCCGGTATTCTCATGTTTGAAGTAGCAAAACAGCGGCTGTAAGCCGGAAGGAGCTGACAAAATGGAATTGAATTTTGACCTTTCCTTTGAAGAATTGTTAGCGCAAATCCGCAGTGAGCTTCCCGAGGAAGAACCTGCCCCGAAAACAAAAAAAGCGGTTGAACCGCTCGAACAGCCAAAGGCTGTCACTCTGCCGAGTCAACCGATTGTGACCGAACCGAAAAAGGCTGTTGCATCACCGCCCGAAGCGCAAGTGCTCAACACAGCCGTGCCGCCGAAGGCAATGGCACAAACGGTCGGCGAACCGTCAATTTATCAACCGAAGTCCGTGAAAACGGCAAAAGAAACGCCCGTTCCCACCTTCAAGCCGATTCCGACAAAAACGGCGGAAACATCACAGCCCGAAGCGGAATTGACCGAGGAAATCAAAGTATTTGACCCGTCAAGGTTTGCCGCTGCGCCGAAGCCGACCGTGACCGAACCGCCGAAAAGTGTTGAGCCGAAGCAAGAGGCAACCCAAACGGTTTCGTTGAACGAACCGCTGACCGCCGCGCAACGGGAAGTAGAAAAGACACAGCCGATTACATTCCGTGCCATGCAAAATTCACCGCTGTTCTTTGAGCGTTCCGGCATGGTCACGGGCAAAAGCAAATTCGGCAAGACCGCCGATTTGAGTGCAATTCCCTCCATCATGGCGGCAGAAGAAGCCTTGAGCCATTGGGAACAGCCCGAGGATGAAACCAACCAAAAGCGCACCGAAGCGGAAGAAAAGCCCTCGGACGATGCGCAGATGATTCTGCCCGGTTTTAAGCCGGAGCCTGTGAAACGGGTGTTTATTGACGAAGCGCAGGCAGAGGATAATTTGAAAGAAAACCGCAGCCGAAAGGTCGACAGCTTCCGTTTGGAGGGTGTAGAAGAAAAAGAAAAAGAAATCAGCGAAGAAATTTTAGACGAGCTGGCAGAAAAAAGCGGCGAGGGTCGCCGCGGCGGTGTGCATTTTTCCAACACCAAGGCAAGACTGCGTGCCAACTTTCAGGGTGTGGAATACAACCGCACGCAGGACAAGCGCAAGGTTTACGACTTTTTGAATCGAAGGCATTTTGTCACCATGCTTTCCACCGTTGTTTCCGCCCTTTGTGCGCTCGGCTTACTCTTCACCGGTGCCATTCCCGAAACGGCAGGCAAAATAAGCGCCGCCTTTGCGCCCGAGTGGCTTGGCAATATGCCGTCCGCCGCCTTCCTTTCCCTGCTGTTGCTCGTTCTCTGTGCTTTTGCAGGGCTTCCGATTTATTCTGCAGGCATCACCTGCTTTTTCCGTGGGAACGGCAAGCCGAACGCTCGCACCGCCGTTTTTGCCGCCCTTTTGGCAAGCTTTATTCAACTGATTGAAGCGTGCCTTGCAACAAACGGCAACGATGCGCCGTGCTTTGCGATGCTTGCCGCCGTAACCGTTGTGCTGTTCGGCATCGGCAATTTGATTTCACTGACCAACATCGGGCAAAACTTTATCTTTTTATCACAGTTGGATCGCCACGAGCTTTTTGCCGCCGACACCATCGAAAACGCCGCCGATATCCGGCGTTTAGCGCAGGACAGCGTCATCGGCGACACCGACATTCGTTATTCTTCCCGGGCAAAATTCGCCTCCGGCTTTCTCTCCTATTCCTTTGCCGGTGATTCCACCGATGACCTTTGTGCGTGGCTCATGCCGGTTGGCTGTGCCGCTTCCCTGCTCATTGCCGTTATTGTCGGTTTGGCGAAGCGTGATGTATCCTATGCGTTCAGCATTTTCAGCTGTGCCATGTGCATGAGCGTGCCCGTTTCCTCCGCCATTGCGCTGGCTCTTCCGTTAGGACGAGCCAACAAAAAGCTGCGGGAGGACGGAGCGTTTTTGAGCAGCTACGCCGCCGCATTTGAATATGAAACCACCAACGCCGTTGCACTGGAGGCGGAAGATATTTTTCCCGCCGCCTGCTGTGACCTGCACGGCATCAAGCGCATCGGCAATATGCGTTTGGATGAAGTGACGCTCACCGCCGCATCCATGATTATGCCGTTGGGCGGTCCCATTGCCGCACTGTTCAACGAGGTTATCATGGGGCGAAATGAGCTGCTGGCACCCGTTGAGGATTTGATGTACGAAGACAGACTCGGTTTGGCAGGCTGGATTCAGGAGCGAAAGGTATTTTTAGGAAACCGAAAAATGATGGATGCACACGGCATCGTTATTCCGCCCGAAGTCAACGAAGCACGCTACCGTCAAAAGGGACGCCGCATTTTATATTTAGCGGATAACGGCAAGCTCGTTGCGTTTTTGGTGGTCGGCTACGGTTCGGATATTCGCATTGCCGAACAGATTGCCGCCATTGAGGAAAGCGGTATCAACCTGTTGGTGCGCACCACCGACCCGAACATTACCGAAAACGCCATTGCGCTGACCTTCAACATTCCGCAAGACAGCGTCAAAGTGGTCAGCCGCGCCGCCGGTGAAGTGCTGAAAGCGTATTCCACCCGTGTGAAGCCAAAGGCAGAGGCAAAGCTCGTACACAACGGTTCCCCCTTGGCTTTTCTTCACGCCGTGCGCACCGCAGGCAGGCTTTGTAGCGTTGCCGGGCGCATCAACGCCCAGCAAATTGCGTGCTGTGCCGCCGGCTTGGCGATTGTGCTCTTGCTCGCTTTGCTTACACCGACGGTTTCACCGTTGATTGCTTTGCTGTGCAACCTGCTTTGGGTGGTTGTCGGGCTGATTGTCGGGCGAATCGGCAGAGAATAACGCAAGCCATAATTTCAAGCTTCAAAAATTGCAAATAAAAGCGGTGTCTGCATGGAATTTTACCAACCGTGCAGACACCGCTTTTCGATTTTTTATTTCCTGTTTTTTGCAACAAGCCAAGTTTACTGCAAGGGCTGCTGCGAAATCATCATACAAGTTGCCGTAATCACAAACACGGTGATAAACACCGCCAACAACGCCAGCCCATACAGCAGGCGGTTGCGTACCTTTCGGCGATGCTCCTCTTGTGCAAAGCTCATCGTGTGCGTTGAAGTCGGCGACTCGGTTTCGGGATAATCCCGGCGAAAGCCGTACACACTGCGGCGGCGAATTTCCGGCTCGGGAATCACGGGGCGAAAATCCTCCGGCAAGGTCGGAACTTCCTGCTCGAGCAAATCGTCCATTTCCTTTTCATCCATACGCCGAAGCACTTCCTTTCTTACACAAACATCGACTGACCCGACAGCCCGACAAAGCCGAGCGAAATTAACGCAATGTAGATAAACAGTGCCGGTTTTCCCTGAAATATGGGCGGAATGGAATCGTTTTCGCTCAACCGTTCTTCTCCCTGCCCAATGAGCAACACAGCCAGCACAAAGGCAAGCCCTGCGCCAACACCGACACCGACGGATTCCACTACGCCGAAGGCGGCACGGCGGTTAATCATCGGAACTGCCAGCACAAGCGTGTTGACCGCCGCCATACCGACACGATGAATGGTATCGTTTTCCTTTTTAAAGCCAAAGTGAAGCACCGCCGTAAAGCCCAAATAAATGACGGCAAGCACAACGCAGTAAATCAC
>DNXM01000246.1:0-600 GCA_003505905.1 Oscillospiraceae bacterium | reverse complement strand
ATGCCGTGCTCAAGCCGTGAATCACTCGGATGGCATCCAACGCCGTGCAAACGGCGGCGGTTGCGCCCGTGAAAAAGGCAACTGAAAAAGCAATGGGCAAAAATTCCTTCGGCTTTGTGGCAATACGGATTGCCTCGCTCATGCCGAAGCCTCCGTCAAACACAAGGTTTTGCAGCAACAGCGCAAACAGGGAAGCGTTCAAAAAGGCAAAAATCATGGCTTTTCCTCCTTTTTATCCCGCATCACATCATCCAGCGAACGGCTTAACAACGCCTCAAGCTCATCGTCATCCTCCATGAGCACCACGGGCTTTTTCTCCCATTTTCGCTCCGTTGTCGGCTTGCGCTCCTTCAACGGCGTGGCAAAAGCAGAGTAGTCCTTTTGTTCTTCCTTTGCTTTGCCATGTTCTTGCGCTTGCTTGACACGCTCATCGGTATCGTATTGCTGTACCTGAATGTAATGGTTCATGCGCTTCATAAAATCACTCGGTATCTGCCCGTCTTCCGATTCGTCCGCCTTGGTGAACACATCACCCACTTGAGGCACCTCCAACGGCGCAAAATCCGTTTCATGTTCTTCAACAGGCGGCTCGGGTTCGAC
>DNXM01000241.1:4269-8574 GCA_003505905.1 Oscillospiraceae bacterium | reverse complement strand
GCTGAGTCAATGCACCGATTACGAGGAAAAGCAGGCTCTTTTGTATTCTTTGTCCCTCAAAAAGGAAATTACCGTGAGTTTTTGACGGAATTTCGGTATGTTTTTATAAATTATGTCTATTTTCAGTTGAATTTTTCTTCAAATACTGTATAATATCATTAACTATATTTTTGAAACGGAGAGTTATTATGGCTTCAACTGTTTGGTCCGTCCTCGGCTTTTTTCGCTTGGTAATTTGTTATCTTCTCAGTTTGGGTCAATTTTTCATTCCTCTTGCACAAAGTGCAAAGATCAGCGAAAAATACGACGATTGGAACGAGAATCAAACTTTTTCCATCCAAGATGATACAATCGTTTTGGAAAAAACAGACCCTTACCGTGACTTTGTTGTTTTGAATTTGACGGATATTCAGCTGGATGAGCTGGAAGTGAACCGTGAGGATTGCCGCAAGGTTGTCGAGCGCACGATTCGCCGTTTGGTTCAGGAGGTCAGTCCCGATTTGATTACGGTCACCGGTGACAATGCCTGGGGCATGACAGCGTATTTGCATTTTGTGCAGACGCTTGATTCGCTCGGCGTACCGTGGGCTCCCGTTATGGGCAACCATGACGGTCAGCATACCTTCAGCGAAGAATGGTGCTGTCAGGTGATGATGAACTGCAAAAACTGCCTGTTCAAGCTCGGCCCGAACGGCATGGGTCACGGCAATTACATCATCACAATCACCGAAAACGGTCAGCCGCTTCATGCTCTGTACATGATGGATTCTCACGGGGACGGCATTCACGCCGACCAGGTGAAATGGTATGAATGGGCGGTGAAGGGCATGACCAAAGCCGCCGGCAAAACGGTGGAGAGCACAACCGTTATGCATATCCCTGTGGAGGAATATCAGCTGGCTTGGAACTCCGTTGTCGGTGCCGATAAGACGGAATCGGTTTACGGTGTTCGCCATGAGCGCATTTGTTGGGAAGAGGATAACGGTTTGTTTGAAAAAATCGTTTCGCTCGGCAGCACAAAAACCATGCTTTGCGGTCACGACCACATCAACAATTTCCAAATGACATACCGCGGTATCAGTCTGAACTATTCGCTTCATACGGGCATCGGCTGTTATTGGGAGGAATCTCTCAGCGGCGGCACGACCATGTCGATTGATTCAAACGGCCACAATACCGTTGCGCATAAGTACATAGACCCCCGTACCCTCGGCGTTTGGTTTGACGAAAACATCAATCCGAACAGCTGACCTTCAACGAAAAATGAACCATAAGGAGTGCTTTTTATGGCGAAATGCCCCAAGTGCGGTCATCGACTTCGCATAATAGATGTCAGCCAAAATTGCCCGAAATGCGGCGTAAATATGCGCTTTTACAACTTTGAGGAAAACTTTTACCGTGAGGCAAAATATGCCGAATTGAGTCAGGCGGGTCTTTCGGCGAAGCTCCGCCGCTTGAAGGCCTCGTTTATCGGCTCAAAGCTTACGATTTTGCGTTTGGCAGTCATGCTTTTGCCGCTTGTGTCGTTGCTTTTGCCAAGCGGAAAATTTGTGATGTCCCTCGTGTTTAAACAGACGGAAACACCGTTCAGTGCCTTGGGGCTTTACACACTGTTCAGCAGCGGAGGTCTGAATTTTATTCTCGGCATGAAGGATGCGGCTGTTTCGGGCACCGCTTTTTCCTCTTTGCTGCTTGCGCTTGCTGCTTACGCATTGACGGCGGTATCTGCCGTGCTTGTGTTGCTCACATCAATATTGGGCTTTTTGAGCGTAAACAATATGCAGAAAATCACCTGTGCTCTTTCGGCTCTCGGCGCAGCGGAAGCGGTTGCAAGCTTAATCTTGATTGCTCGCTTTTCTTCCGTCGGCGAAAATCCGATTCTTTCGGGCGAAAAAGGCTTCGGTTTAATCTTGACGCTGGTTTTGTTCGGCGTCGTGTTTGCTGTTAATCTTTTGCTTTGTCTCAAAGGAATCCCCGTTGTTTATGATGAGGGAATGCTCGAACGCATCGCCGTTTTCAAAAAGGTGAAGAGCGGCGAAGTGAATTTGGATGATTTGCCTCAACCGGTCGTGGAAACCGCCGAAACCCGCAAGATTGACGAAGAAATTGCCGCAGAAGAAGCGGCATTCCGAGAGAAATATGCAAAGGAGGAAGCGTGATGAAAAAGCAGGTCGATAAGTCAAAACTTCTTACCGTCGGTGTCATTGCTTTCCTTTGCCTTATTTTTGCGGGCGGCTTTATTTACGGTTTGAACAGCGTTTTGGCGATGGAAGGCTCGTGTCCGCCTGTGCTCAATGAACCGGGGCTTACTCCCGTGCCGACTTCCAACCGGGAAGCGTTGGATTTTTTGTATCATGCGGTGGATGTCGCAACGCAGGGGAAGCCGAAAATCGAGAGCGAAGACGCTTTTGATATTGACAAGGATTCGTTGACCGTAGCGGGAAGTGATGCCCTTGGGCAGGCGGCGAAGTTCGCCTGTGACGATGTCAGGGCTTTGCTGGAGAACAGCTTTGAAGCCAAAACATCGGATTTCTTTTGCGGAATTGACGGCGTGTTGGTGAAGCCGGATATCACCTTGGATGAAGTGGAAAGCTTCACCTGTGAATATATCAAATATGTCTGTCCGTCCTGCGGAGAAGAAAGCGAGGAACCGCATGACCACTGCGAAGCGTGCGGCGGTGTCTATCCGTACAACGAAGTTTACGAGGACGATTACGCAATCACCCTGAAGCTCAAGGAAGAGGATAACGACATCGTTGAAAAGTGTTTCCGCAAGCGCAGTGCGGAGGATATTCGTGCCCTGACGGCGCAGGCGGTTGACGGCAAAATGAAAATCAGCCGCACGGATGTGACCTACAATGAGCTGTATGTGTTCTTCAAGGTGAACCGTTTGACAAACGAACTGAAAGAGCTGTCCTACCGCAAGAAGATGACGGTCGAAGCAGATTTCGGCTTTATTGGGGATTATGCGGCGGTTGAGGGCGGCACGGTTTCGTTTGATTTGGAAGAAAACAATGAAGTGTTTTTGACATGGCCGTCGCTCAAGCTTTCCGAATCCGTGATGACGGTGGAACCGGGCAGTGAGGATAATTTGCTGGCAACCTTAACCTGCGACGATGCCACGAAATACAATGTAACCTGGATATCTTCCGATTCTTCCGTTGTTGCGGTCGATGACGAAGGCTATTTCAAAGCCGGAAAAGCCAAGGAGGCGGAGGGAAAATCCGCTGTGATTACTGCGGCCTTTACCTTCGGGGGAAAAACCTATTCCGATTCCTGCGAGGTGTTTGTCCGTGTGCCGGTGGAATCCGTTGTTCTTTCCAAGCGCAAGCTTGATATGAAAGCCGGCGACAGCCTTTCGCTTTCCGTCAAGTTCTCGCCGAGCAAAGCAACGGTGCAGACCGTGAAATGGTATACGGAAAACGAAAGCATCGTAACGGTTGATGAAAACGGAACCGTCAAAGCGGTTGCACCCGGCACGGCAACAATCTATATTTTGTCCGATGATGGATATTTCAAATCTTCCTGTGAGGTGACGGTAAAATGAGTGAACATAAGCACACTTCCGACGAAGCGCCAAAAGTCCGCAAATTTGTGGATGAAGCATTCGGCGAAGAAAGCGGTTCCGCCGCCGCTCTTGGTATGGAGCGTCTGGGACGATACAGCAACATTGCCATCAAAATGTTCCACACCAGCGTGTTGCCGCCCCGTGAAATGGCGCTTCCCGCCATCGGTCAGTTTGCCGCCAAGCTGTTGAAGGGTTTGGAAGCCTACCGTTTGCTTTACTTTGTCAATGTTTTGAAAATCGACATGACTTATGTCACGCTGATTTTGACCTTAATCGGTATTTACGATGTTCTGAACAACCCCTTGATGGGTATTGCGTATGACCGCACCAGAACCCGTTGGGGAAAAGCCCGTCCGTACATTATGTTTTCCGCCATCCCGTACTTTTTCAGTACGGCGTTGATGTATTGCGGTGCGCTGTTCTTGGGCGATAAATCCGGCAACGACCCGAAAAAAATCATTTTCGTGTTTGTTATGCTTTTCATTCAGGAAACGCTGTCGACGATTTATACCATTCCCCGTGATAATATCCTGTCCCTTCAAACAGCGAATCCGAAAGACAGAATCAATGTCGGTTTGCTGAACACCTATATCGGTGAGTTCGGTTCACAGTTGGTTTATATCATTTTCCTGCCCTTGATGGAATTGAACAATAAGGGTTATGTCAATGTTCCCATGCCGATGATTTTTGCCGTGTTGAGCATTTTTGCCTGTTCGGTCGGTGCGGCGGGCAAAAAT
>DNXM01000241.1:0-4256 GCA_003505905.1 Oscillospiraceae bacterium | reverse complement strand
AGGCTGTAAGGAGCGCATTATGCTTCAGCCCAAGCCCGTTCCCTTCACGAAGACGCTGTTCTATATGTTGAAGAACAAATATATGCTTCGCAACTTTATTGCCGGCTTTGCTACCTCCTGGTGGTCTGACGGCGGTTATGCGTGGGATGTTGTTNNTGTTACGCAGATGGAAATTTTCGGCGGAACCTTCTATTCGTTCCTGGCTTATCTGCCGTATAATGTTTTGGATATTCCCAGCGTTGCGCTTGTTCCGAAATTCCAAAAAGCTTTCAAGGGCAACAACCGAAACGCTTATATTGTGCTGAAGCTGTGGGATTTGGTCTGCGGCGCCGGTATGGCTCTGCTCGGCTGTCCTCTGGTTCATAATCGGTGGGCGATTGTCGGCATTTATGCCTTGTTCTACGGCTTGAATGGTCTGAATAACGGTGCGGCGAATGTGTTTAACGCCGAGGTCGAAAGAGAGATTGCCGACTACACCGAGTATGTCAGCGGTGAGCGCCCCGACGGCACGATGAATTTGATTCCCACCTTGATTCAAAAGGTGACCGCCCCGTTGAACGCTTTGCTGACGGTGAAGCTGTTTAAGTGGTCGGGTTACGATTCGACCATTCCGATGAATCCGTGGTCGCAGGGCAGTAAGATTGTCTATCAAAAGGTTTTCTTCCTCTTCACCGCCATCCATTTCCTGCCCGGCGTTGTCAAGGTCATTCCGTATTTCTTCTACGACTTGGTCGGAGAGAAGCGAGAAAGAATGTATATTGCCTTGAATGAGCGCCGTGCGTTATTAGCAAAAGAACACGGCATGAACGAAGCCGTGGAAGAATTGATGGAAGCCATGGAAGAAACGGGCATTGAGGTTTGATGCCCGTTTTACGGAGAAAACAAACCAATGAACTACTATTCGATTGCCGATTTGATTATCGGCTTTGAACCGAAATATTCAATGCTCCGAGAGCATAGCAAGCCCTATCTCTGCACCGAAAGCGGCGTGGCTGACTATGTCATTCCGCCGAATGCGCCGGGCTTTGCCGAAGTGGTTGCCGCTCATCCGGAGGCGACAGAGGAGCTGTTGGAGTATCTGCATATCGGTACGCTTTTTTATTCGCTGTTCATTCAGCACAACGGGTTGATGCTCCACTCGTCCGCTGTGGTTGTGGATGATGCCTGCTATGCCTTTTCGGCGGATTCCGGTGTCGGAAAATCCACTCACACGGCGCTTTGGCTCAAAGAATTTGTCGACCGAGGTGCTTATATTCTCAACGATGATAAGCCCGCTATAAAGCTGAAGGACGGCCGCTTTTTCGCTTGGGGAACACCGTTCAGCGGTGCAGAAAATATCAGCGTAAACAGAGCTGTTGCGCTCAAGGCGATTGCTTTTGTGGAACGAAGCGAAACCAATTCCATTGAACGGCTTTCGACCAAAGAAATCATGCCGAGGCTTTTCAAACAGACGATTCGCCCGAGTGACGAACGGCTGATGAATCTGCTGTTGAACACAATTGAGCAGTTGGTGGAGCAGGTGCCGATGTATCTGCTTCGCTGCAACATGGAGCCGCAGGCGGCACATATTGCGTTTGAAAAGATGAGTCGATGATAATTTTGCTTGCCTGCGGTTGACTTCACGGGCGAGCAATTTTTTAGGGTGTGAAATTTACCATGGAAACGGAAAATACCGAATCGAAAATCAGCCGCTTTTTGTCTTCCTTCGGGTGCTTGATGATGGTGACGGTTTTGCTTATTACGGTCTTATCCCGTGGCTTTTCCGCAAGGGCGATTGAGATTGACGGCTTGCTGAAAGAAAAAATGTGGACGGAGCAGCAACCGTTCACCCGATTGAAAAACGGGGATGAACCGAACTGTTCGGTGGATTATGCCCAAGTATATGTGTGCTTTGATGAAAAAAATTATATTACATACATCGGTTGCCGTTTTGTACACCAAGCACATTCCGAACTGACGGAAGAAACGCTTTCGGGCTTTGCGGTAAGGGTGGAAGATACGGATTTTTTGGTTGCGCTTTCACCGAATGTTGAGGAAATAAACGGAGATGCCTATCGAATTCAAGTTGGCGCCCATGCGCTTTCGGATACATCGACAACCGCCGAAGCGTTAATCGGGCAAAAATACGGCTTTGGTAATCCGCTTCATGTTCAGCTTCGTTTTTACGATGCCGACGGAATTCCTTCCAATGTTTACACGCTTGAAATTCCGTCGCCGATTGCGGCAACCAACCCGGTCGGAGAAGAACCGCTCGGAATGATTATTGCAACGCAGGCGAGCACAACCAAGGCTGTCAAAACAACAAAGCCGACCACTTCCCGCACCAAGAAAGCGACCGACCCGACCACACAGAAAACCACGGTTGAAAAAACGACCAAAGAAAAGACAACAAAGGAAAAAACAACCAAAGAGAAAACGACCAAGGTCAAAAAGACAAAAGCCGCCAAGACCACAAAGGCAAAAACGACCAAGGAAAAAACCACGAAAGCGAAAACCACCAAGCAGTACAAAGAAAGCTCGGACAATGAACAGCTTTTGCGTGAGGTTCTTGCGGAGCAGGAGAAAACCCGCAATATGCTTTACATCGGCATCGGTGCTTTGATTGTGGCTGTTTTTGCGTTCTGCTCCTGCATCCTGAAAAAGAAAGACAGTTGAAAATGCGAATCCGCAAATCACTTTTTTGCGGTGCCGATGATACAAATTCGACAAAAAACGGTGTTTGTGTACCGAGAAGCTTCCTCGGACGCACAAACACCGTTGTTCTTTTGCTTGGCAGTCGATTAGGTCATTTTTTCCTGCTTGACCTTGTGGTCAATGATGTGACGGGATGCAAGCTCGTTGCGCACATCATCAACGCTGATGCCCATTTCCACCATTAACACCATGGCGTGATAGGCAAGGTCAGCCAGCTCATAAACCGTGTCTTTTTTGTCATCGGCTTTGGCGGCAATGATGACCTCTGTCGATTCTTCGCCGACTTTTTTCAGAATCTTATCAATTCCTTTTTGGAACAGATAGCTGGTGTATGAGCCTTCGGGCATATCTCTCTTTCGCTCCTCCAACAGCTCGTACAGTCCGTCCATGGAAAACTCGTGGTATTCCTCGCTTTCATAAACAGGACGGGTGAAGCAGGAATCGGTGCCCATGTGGCAGGCAGGGCCGTCTTTTTTTACAACAACGGTCAAAGCGTCTTTGTCGCAGTCTGCCGTAATGGAAACGATGTGTTGATAGTTGCCGCTTGTTTCGCCCTTGAGCCACAGCTTTTGACGGGAGCGGCTGTAAAAGCAGGTCAAGCCCTTTTGCAGGGAGATTTCCAGGCTTTCCCGATTCATATAGGCGACGGTGAGCACTTTTTTGCTCTCGGCATCGACCACAACAGCGGGAATCAGACCTTTTTCGTCAAATTTCAGTTCGTTGATAGCAAGCATTTTTTATAACCTCACATTGATGTTGTTTTTGGTGAGCACTTTTTTCAGCTCCGGGATTTCCACTTCGCCGAAATGGAAGATGGATGCGGCAAGACCTGCGTCAATGGTGGGCAGCTTGGTGAACAGTTCCACAAAATCATCGGCGCATCCTGCACCGCCAGAAGCAATGACGGGTACATTCACGGCATTGAGCACTTGTTCAAGCATTTCCAAATCAAAGCCGTTTTTTACGCCGTCCGTGTCGATGGAATTGACAACAATCTCGCCGGCGCCGAGCGCAACGCCTGTTTTAATCCATTCGATGGCGTCCATTCCCGTGTTTTCCCGTCCGCCCTTGGCGAACACACGGAACACACCGTCAACCCGTTTGACATCGGCGGAAAGCACAACACATTGATTTCCGTAGCGCTTGGCGGCTTGCTGAATCAAATCGGGGTTGCGGATGGCACCCGAATTGACGCTGACCTTGTCCGCACCGCAGTTCAATACTCTTTCAAAGTCCTCTACGGTGTTGATGCCGCCGCCGACGGTCAGCGGCACGAAAATCTGACTCGCGACCTCGCGCAGGATATCCGTGAACAGACGGCGATCCTCCGCCGAGGCGGTGATGTCGTAGAAAACGAGCTCGTCCGCGCCGCCCTCGGAGTAGGCCACCGCCATCTCGACGGGATCGCCGAGATCGATGTTGTTCTTGAACTTCACGCCCTTGGTCACGCGGCCCGCGCGCACGTCCAGGCAGGGAATCACGCGTTTCGTCAGCATGCCAGCCACTCCTTCAGCAGCTCCAGCCCCACGCGCCCCGACTTCTCGGGATGGAACTGGCACGCC
>DNXM01000151.1:18372-29584 GCA_003505905.1 Oscillospiraceae bacterium | reverse complement strand
CGTCCGGCCATTCCTGCCAACCTCTACTTCATTTTCTTAACCAAAATGCAAGAGGAATTCCGCCGTTACCACACCACCATTTTCGATGCCATTCAGCGCTCGGGTGCGGCGGTGAGCCACCACCACGCCATCGGCAAAATGTTTGCGCCGTGGCTCAAGGGCTATTTGGTCGAAAAGGAATACGGCGTGATTCGCACGCTGAAAAATTATTTTGACCCGCATTACAACATGAATCCGGGCGGCACCATCGGACCGGACCTGAAGCCCGAAGAGAAAAAATTTTTGAAAGAACACGAATAAGAATCACGGAACGATAAGGAAAAAACACATGAGAATTTTATTTCAAGGCGATTCCATCACCGACGGCAATCGCTACCAAGACGAAGAACGCCGTTGGGATTTGAACCACCAAATCGGTCACAGCTACGCCTTCACCGTCAGCGGCACACTCGGCGCACGCTATCCGCAGGCAAACCTCACATTCATCAACCGGGGCATCAGCGGCAACCGCACGCAGGATTTGCTCAAGCGTTGGGACACCGACACGATAGCCGAGCACCCCGATTTGCTCAGCCTTTTAGTCGGCGTGAACGATGCCAACGGCACACCGACACCGCCGGGCGAATTTGAAAAAAATCTGACAGAATTATTGAAACGCACCTTTGAGGCAAACCCGCATTTGCGTGTGATTCTGATGGCGCCGTTTATGCTGAATGTCGGCAATTACGAAGACGAAAACAACGCAAGCGTGTTGCTCGTAAAAGAATACGCAGCCATCGCCGAACAAGTGGCAAGCCGTTATGATGCGGTGACGCTCGTAAAGCTTCAGCCCGTGCTTGACCGTGTCTGCGCCCTGCGTGAAAAAAAGTATTGGCTGTGGGACGGCGTTCATCCCACCGAAAGCGGACACGCTCTGCTTGCCAAGCTTTGGCTGGATGCGTTTGAAAAAATGTTTGTTGATTCGCTCCCGACGCCGAGCGGCTTGGTGTAAGGAGAGCGCATGAAGAAAAAAACCGTTTTAGGCGTGCTGCTCTCGCTTCTCAGCGGCGTATCGTGGGGACTTTCGGGCACGGCAGGGCAGTATCTGTTCAAAAACTGCGGTGTTGATTCCGTTTGGCTCACGTGCGTGCGTTTGCTTGTGGCAGGCTCGGTGCTCACCGCCGTTTCCGCTGTCAAAAACCGTGGCTCGCTTGTCCGTTTGTTTTGCAACAAAAAGGATGTTCTGCGTTTGGTGATTTTCGCCGTGTTCGGCTTAATGCTTTCGCAGTTCGGCTATTTGCAGGCAATTCGCTATTCCAACGCAGGCACGGCAACCGCCATTCAGTACCTCGGTGAAGCGTTGATTTTAATTGTTGTCTGCGTCAAGGCTCGCCGTTTGCCCGTGCTGTCCGAATTGTTCGGGCTGATTCTTGCGCTGACGGGCGTGTTCCTTTTGGCAGGGCACGGCAAATTCACGGCGTTGAGCATTTCGCCCATGGGCTTGCTTTGGGGCTTGTTCGCCGCCGTTGCTTTGGCGGTTTACACCCTCATTCCGGGTGATTTGATTCCCCGATACGGCAACATGACCGTCACCGGCTCCGCCATGTTAATCGGCGGTGCGGTGCTTTCGGCTGCGCTTCATCCGTGGAACCGCTTTGTGCCGCTCGACGCAAAGGGCTTGGGCTGTTTGGCGCTGGTCGTTGTGGCAGGTGCCATCGTCAGCTATTCGGCTTATTTGCAAAGCGTTGTGTTCATCGGCTCGGTCAAGGCAGGGCTGATTGCCGCAAGCGAAACCGTTGCGGCTCCGCTGTTCACGATGCTGTGGCTCGGCACCTCGTTTGTTTTGCCCGATTTCATCGGCTTTGCGTGCATTGTCGTGATGGTCGTGCTCTTGGCACTGCCCGAATTAAAGCAAAAACAAACCGAACCGAATAAAAAATTTTCATCCGAACCGAAATAAATGTCGTTTGACCTTGAAAAACGGCAAAATTTGTGATACCTTATTCCTAATATATTTTTCTGCATATGGTAAGGAGGAGCTATGAAAAACCAAACTGTTATCGTGCTTGATTTCGGCGGTCAGTATAAGGAGCTGATTGCACGCCGTGTGCGTGAATGCGGTGTTTATTCCGTCATTCTGCCGGGCAACTGTTCGCTTGACCGCATTAAGGAGCTTGAACCAATCGGCATTATCACCACAGGCGGCCCGATGAGCGTTTACAAGCCCGATTCGCCCCATTGCTCCAAGGAGCTGTTTGAGCTTGGCATTCCGATTCTCGGCATTTGCTACGGCTTCCAGCTGATGAGCTACACCCTCGGCGGAACGGTCGAAGGCTGCAGCGTGAGCGAATACGGACGCACCGAAATGGTCTGCGACACCAAGAGCGATTTCTTCAAGGGTTTTGACGAAAAGCAAACCGTGCTCATGAGCCACACCGACCGTGTTTCGGTCGTGCCCGATGGCTTTGTCACAACGGCACACACTGCCGACTGCCCCATTGCCGCCATGGAAAACAAAGAAAAGAAGCTGTTCGGCATTCAGTTCCACCCCGAAGTGCTCCACACCGACAACGGCGTAAAAATGATTCGCCGCTTCCTCTACACCGCCTGCGGTGCAAAGGGCGACTACTCCATGGATGATTACATTGAACGCCAGGTCAAAGAAATTCGTGAAAAGGTGGGCAACGACAAGGTTTTGCTCGCTCTCTCCGGCGGTGTGGATTCCTCCGTTTGCGCCGCTCTTCTGTCCAAAGCAATCCCGAACCAACTGGTCTGCGTGTTTGTCGACCACGGCTTTATGCGCAAGAACGAGGGCGATGAAATCGAAGCCATTTTCTCCAAGAGAGATTTGCAGTTCATCCGTGTCAACGCAGAAGACCGCTACTTGGCAAAGCTCAAGGGCGTTTCCGACCCCGAAACGAAGCGCAAGATTATCGGCAACGAGTTTATTGAAGTATTCCAGGACGAGGCGAAGAAGCTCGATGGCATCAAGTACCTTGCACAGGGCACGATTTACCCCGATGTTATCGAATCCGGCACCGACAAGGCTTCCACCATCAAGAGCCACCACAATGTCGGCGGTCTGCCCGACACCATGGACTTTGACGGCATCATTGAGCCGCTGCGTGGTTTGTTCAAAGACGAGGTGCGCCGTGTCGGCCGTCAGCTCGGTCTGCCCCGTTTCTTGGTTGAGCGTCAGCCGTTCCCCGGCCCCGGACTTGCCATTCGTGTCATGGGCGATTTGACCAAGGAAAAGCTCGAAATCCTCCGCAATGCCGATGCCATCTTCCGTGAGGAAGTGGATAAGCTCCGCAAGCGCCCGAATCAGTATTTCGCCGTGCTCACCGACACCCATTCCGTCGGCGTTATGGGCGATGAGCGTACTTACGACTATGTGCTGGCGCTGCGTGCCGTCATCACCGACGACTTTATGACCTGCGAATATGCACCCCTTTCTCATAAGCTCCTTTCCCGTGTTTCCACCCGCATCACCAACGAGGTCAAGGGCATCAACCGTGTCACCTACGACATCACCGCCAAACCGCCCGCCACCGTGGAGTGGGAATAAAGCGGTTGTTCCACTCCCAACCGCTTTATCGTGTTTCGTCATAAAACGAGGCAATAAATTCGGTTGCCCTGTTTTAACGAAATGAAGAATAAAAAAGACCTTGTGTCAGCAGAAATTTGCCTGCCACAGGGTCTTTTTGTTTGTTGTAATATAAGATTTTTGAAAAACACAAAAGGCACCGCAAAAAACACAAAAGCGACAGGCTCACTGCCTGTCGCTTTTGCGTTCCCATTCGCAAATATGTTCACAAAAAACATTTTGTCGTAGCTATAGGGCTATTATACACACAAAATGTTGTGGTGTCAAGTTTTTTCTGCATATTTTTACGGCGGAAATTGTGAATTTTTTATTTCGTCTTTTTGCGAAGCAGGGCACTCAACAGCACATAGCCGAGGCAGAACAGCGCAAAGGAGAACATCATCAGGCTTGTGACCGCCGACTGCGGTTGATGCAGTGCATAGGCAGGACCGATAAAGAAATAGAGCAGCGCATAAACCGCAAACAAAATCGGGCAGGCAGTGCGTGCGGCTTGGGCAGGGGTTTTGCCCAAGGGAGAGAGCGTCTTTTTGTTTTTGACGGTGAACAGCACCGTAAGACCGACCCCGATGACCGCCGCCGCAACGGTTGCGGGCAAAACAGCTTTTTCGCTCATTTCGTCCATGCGGGAAGCAACCGCCAGCACGGGTGCCAAACAGAAGGTGCAGGCAAAGGCAAGCACGGCGACAATCTTTTTCAGCACCTTCGGCAAGCCCTTCAGCTCGAAGAGCGTCACATTGTTTTTGAGCTTTTGCTTGGCAAAGGGCAAAAGCAGCAGCACTATGAGCAAGCCGAACAGGAAGCCCGTGCCGTATTCCCAAAACGACCAGCTGTTTTCAATCAAAGCCTGCGGCACGGCGATTTTTCCGCTTTCGCCCCAAGCACCGATGAGGAAAAACACATCGGGCACGGTGATGGAAACCGCCATGGCAGAGCAGGTCAAAGCCGTAATGCCGGCGGCTTTTTTGTCACGAAAACGCAACGCCAAATAGACAATCAGCGCCAGCGCACCGAAAGCGGCGGCAAGCACGGCACAGCAGGTGAAATAATTGCGTCCGCCGGGAATTTCCTTGATTTTGATTTTCAGCGTTTCGCCGTCGAGCAGGTATTTCACTTTTTTGCTTTGGTCGCCGAAGAATTTCAGCAGCAGCGACTGCGGTGTCTGCTCAATGCCGTAGGATGCCAAGCCGTCCTCAAACAGCTTGACGGCGGTCGGGTTGATGAGCTTGTAGAGATAGGGCGCACCTGTGAATCGGAACAGATAGCTCGCCGCATAGAATACGGCAGTGCCCTCAACGGCATTCAAAATGTGATACTTGCGGTCGGAAAAATACTGACCGAGCATCATGCCGAACAGCGGCAGCCACCCGAAGCCCAGCAGGAGCATCGTGATAACGCCGGCGAGCGGCGAAACAGCAATGTCAACAGCCTTTTCTTCGCCGAGAAAAGCACCTGTTGAGGTCATCCAGCCCGTGATTTGGCTGTTGATGGTGCCCCAGCCGCCGGCGGTAATCGCACCGGCGAACGAGGCAAGCGTAATAAACGGCAAATTCACTTTGTCCTTGCGTGGAAACAGCCACACCAAGAACAACAGCAGTACGGTCAGCACGGCATACATACCGGTGGAACCGCCAAAGCCGTGGTCACCACGCAGCCGCCACATAAAGCCCGTGAGCAATGCACCCATGAGCGCCGCCAAAAGAGCGGACGGCGCATCGGTGATGCGGTTTTGTGTGTTATCTTTCATCGGTTACACACCCACTTTATCTAATGTAATAATTAAAAGACGATGCGGAAGGTTTTGACTTCGTAGGGACGGAATGCAAAGGAGAATTCATTTTGTGCCTTGGCAAGCTCGGTTTCGTCCTCTTCAATCATGTTGCATTCGGTCACGCTCTTAAAGGTGTTGCGCAGCTTGACGGTTGCCTTGCCTCTGCCGTGCTTCTGCTCCGCCAGACGCAGGATGAAGCCGTTGCCGTCTTGCGCAGGCTTGAAGCATTCCACGGTCAGGCTGTCTGCGCTGATTTCCATGAAGGTCGTGCCGTCGGCAACTGCGCCGTCCTGCTTGCCGACCAACTGCGTAACGGGCGGAATATTGAGCATGATGCCGTTTTCGACCGTCTGCGCCTGCTGCCAGCTGTTTTTATGCGGATAGTAAGCGTAAACAAAGGTGCTGATGCCGTGGTCACCCGTTTTGTCGGGGCAGGTCGGCGCACGCATGAGCGTGATGCGCATACGGCTGTTGTGAATGTCGTAGCCGTATTTGCAGTCGTTGAGAATGCTCACGCCGTAATCACCCTCGGACAAATCCGCCCACTTATGAGCCGCCACTTCAAAGCGTGTGAAGTCGAAGGAGGTGTTCCAATGGGTCGGGCGGCGGATGGCGCCGTGGGCAATGTTGTAAGTGGCGTCGGTGTCGATGACCGCCACATCAAAGCCTGCTTTCAGCACCTTGTCGGTTTCGTGCCAATCGACCTCGGTGTCGAAGAACAGCAAATCGCTGTTTGCGTTCAAAATGATTTTCTGCGTGATAACGGACTTGTTGAACGAACGGACAATTTCAATCACGCCACGCTGAGCGTTGGATTCCGACACGGTGATGCGGTCTGCCTTGACAAGCTCCCACATCTTTTTTCGGTAGTTGGTTTCCAGGTTCCAAGCGGTTTCATGGATGCACTTATCCAGCGAAACGGTCAGCAGGTTGCCCTGTCCGTCCAAGGTTTCACGGTCGTTGACCTTGTCGTAAATGCTCGTGATAATGCCGTTTTCGTCAAACACCACACGAAGCTTTTCGTTTTCGAGCAGGGTTTCGGTGGCGGTGACTTTTTGGGCGGCGGATTCCGCCTTGCCAAACGCAATCACTTTCACGCCCATGGCAGGCAGAGCGCACGGCGTAAAGGTGCAAAGCAGCTTGCCGTCCTTTTCTTCAAAGGCGCAGGGGTAGGCGTTGCCGGCTTCGTCAACGGGCACAAGGTCACGGCTCTTTGCCTCAAAGGTAATCGGCATGGTGTAAGCGGTGTTGGTCAGGTTCCAGCAAATCAGGCTCTCGCCCTCGGTCTTGACCTGCTTATTCAGCGCCGCCAGGGAGCTTTCACGCAATTCGGCGTTTTCCGCACGCAGGGTGGCATAGGTGTTTTGGCAATCCTCAAACACTTGGTGAATGGAGGTGCCGGGAAGAATATCGTGGAATTGGTTGGTCATCAAAATGCGCCAAGCCGCTTCCAATTTTTCTTTCGGATAGTCGTAATTGCCGACCAAATCGGCAAAGACGCTGAGCATTTCGTTGAGCACAAGCGCATATTCGCCCTTGCGGTTATTCTTTTTGACGAACGCTTGGCTGGTGAAGGTGCCACGGTGATTTTCGTAATACATTTCGCCGTTCCAAACGGGCAGCTCGTCCTTGTGCTCGGCGGTGATGTCGAAAAAGTTGTCGACATGGTCGATTTTGGCTTGCGGCAAGCCGGGGAAATTTTGCAGTCTTCTGCCACGCTCCAGCATCCAATAGGTCGGACCGCCGCCGCCGTCACCGTAGCCGTACATACCCATGGCGGTGTCGAGCTGTTCTTTGTTGTTGCATTCTTTGTCGTAAATCATCAATTCGCCGATGGAGAACATTCCGTTATAGCCGGGGTTCATCATGTGCGCCATGACCTGCGTGCCGTCATTGCCCTGCCAGCGGAACATATTGAAGGGGAATTTGTTGGTGTCGTTGTAGCTGAGCTTGGAGGTGATGAAGTTGGTCATGCCGCAGCGGTTGATGATTTGGGGCAGCGCCCAGGTGAAGCCGAAGCAGTCGGGCAGCCAATAGGTTTTGGAAACCTTGCCGAACTCCTTTTTGAAAAACTCGGTGCCGTAAAGCACTTGACGAATCAACGCTTCGCCCGAAGCAATGTTGGTGTCCGCCTCAACCCACACATTGCCGCAAATATCCCATTGACCGTTAGCGACCTTTTCTTTGATTTTTTCGTACAAATCCGGGTAATGGTCTTTCACCATTTGGTAAAGCACCGCCTGGCTCTGTCCGAAGGTCATTTCGGGGTATTTGTCCATCATGGACACAACATTGGAAAACGTTCTTGCGCTCTTGCGGATGCTCTCCTGCACACGCCACAGCCAAGCCACATCAATGTGACTGTGACCCGTGAAGATGACCGAAGAGGTTGCCGACCACGGAATTTTCGCAATGCGCTCGGCGTAGAGCTTGCGTGCTCTCGCAATGGATTCACGCACAGCCTTTTCGTCAAAGTCGTAATCCACCTCGTGCAGGCTGTCATCAATCGCCGCATAGACAAGAGCCTTGATATGCTCGTCTTTTATGTAGTCGAGGGCTTCGAGTGCAATTTCAATGTCGAACCAATAGCCCTCGCAGGCGTAGTCGGGTGTCCAGAGATAAGCGGTGCCGAAGTCGTAGGTGTCGTTCACGGCGCCTGCCAGCATTTTGTCGCAGTAATCCATGGAGTTGATGCCGGCTTCCAGGCAAATTTCGAGCTTGTCGCCTGCGTTGTAGGTTTCCTTGAGCAAAATCGTGCCACGCTCGGGCGCACGGTTGCAGGTGGAAACCGAGCCGACGATTGCGCCGTTGACACGCACCAACGCTTCACCGCCGACATTGAATTCCAAGCGAAGCTCCTTGCCTGCCATCTCCTCGGGCACAGTCACGCTCGTGGTGAAAAAATGCGCCTCGTCATAGGTAGCCGTCCAGCGGTCTCCTCGGTCAAACGCTTCGGTTGCGTCTGCCATGGTGTAAATACCGTCGTCAAAATGACCTTTGCGGTATTCCCAATGCTCCAGGTTCACCGTGCAAAGAGCACAGTATTTGCGCAGCTGATGATACATATCTTTCAGTACGCCGATTTTCGGTGTTAACATAGGCTTCTCCTTTAATTTTTTTATTTTTTCCGCACATCGCGGTAATTAACAACACGGATTTTTCTGCGGCGGCGGTGGTTGGCGGCGTAAATGCGCAAGCCGAAAAAGCCGCCTGCCAACAGCAGAGCAATCACCAGAAAAACCTTGAACACGGTCGTGTGGGTGAATTCGCCGAGCTTGCCGAAAACAAAAGCGAAAAGACTACGGTCAATGTCCTCGCCTGCCACAAGGCGAATGCGCATGACCTCCTGCCCTGCATATTTGACCACGGCATCGCATACCTCATCGCCCTTTTTCAGCGGTGCTTCCAGGGCTGTCGGCATGGTGTCGGCAACCGGTTCAATCAGCACACTGTCCGCATCCACATTTTTCGGCACAAGTGCCACATAATCCTGCTTGGGCACAAGGCGCACATGGTCAACGCCCGAAGCATATTTGACATCACACACCGTCACCGCTTGGCTTGCGGAGGCAACGGTACGAAGCTTGATGTTGTTGAAAACCCAAGTGAAAATCTTCTGCGTGTCCATGAAGGCAAAGTTTTCGTTGTAGCCGTCTTTATCGTAATCGTAAAACGGTGCACCCATCATGGCGCAGATGTAGCTGTAACCATCCTTGACAACGGTGGTGACAAAGCATTTGCCTGCGTTGGTGGTGGAGCCTGTTTTGATGCCCTTTACCGCTTCCAGGTAATATTCGGGATAGCCCGGGGACATCATGAGATTGGTTGATTGAAGCTTTCGGGGCTTTTGCAAATTGGTTTGCGGAAGCGTGTATTCCGACATGGAGGTAAGGTCTTTGAAAACAGGGAATTTCAAAGCGTATTCGGCTAAAATCGCAATATCCTTCGGGCAGGAATAGTGACCGTCCTCATCCAAGCCGTGGGCGTTGACAAAGTGGGTGTCGTTACAGCCCAGACGCTTTGCCGTTTCGTTCATCATGTCAATAAATTTTTCGTAAGAGCCGCCGCCGATGTAATCGGCAATGGTGGTGGCAGCCTCGTTGGCGGAGTGAATGAGCAGGCAGGCAAGCATATCCTTCATGGTCAGCTTTTCGCCGACCTTTAAGCCTGCCATCGAGCTGCCCGTGCCGTCAAGCATACGGATGCACCGTTCGGGCACTTCGATAACGGTGGTCAAATCCTTGCAGTTTTCCAGTGCAACAATGGCGGTGGCGATTTTCGTCAGCGAAGCAGGCGCACAATGCTCGGTAGCACCTTTTGAAAAAATGACTTCTTCCGTGTCGAGGCTCTTGATATAGTAGCGGGGTGTCTGAATTTCGTATGGCACGCTCTCTCCGTTCTTGTTTCTCACCTTGACATCGTCATTAAACAAAAGCGCCGAAGCAGGCAGTGAAAACAGCCCGGAAAACGCCATACAGCAGGTTATCAGAAAAATTATTGCTTTTTTCATAGACAAAGCCTCTCCGAATGTAGTATATTATAGTAGTTCACAAAAACGAATTCAAAAAAGGTGAAAAAATTATGGTATATATAACCGGCGACCTCCACGGAGATTTGGAACGCCTGGAGGCAATCAAACTGAAAAAGGGCGACACGCTCATCATCTGCGGCGACTTCGGCTTCGTGTGGGACGGAAGCGCCACCGAAGAAAAAATTCTGCGCCGTTTGGGCAAAAAGAAATGGAACATCTGCTTTTTGGACGGAACGCACGAAAACTTTGAATTGCTTGACGAATACGAGGTCGGCGTGTTTTGCGGCGGCAAGGCGCACAACATTTCGGGCAACCTCTACCACCTCATGCGCGGTCAGATTTTTTCGATTGAGGGCGAAACCTATTTCACCATGGGCGGCGGCGAAAGCCCCGACATTGATATGCTGTTTGAAAACGGCGCATGGTCACGCCGGGAGTTTCCCAGCAGTGCGGAATTGACCGAGGGTGCGGAAAACATTGAAAAATGCGGCTGTAAGGTTGATTATATCGTCACCCACGAACCGCCTGCCAAAATCAAGAGCTTTCTGCGCCTGAAAAGTGAACAGCCGGCTCGCATTACGGGCTTGAACGCTTATTTGGATGAGCTGAATGATTCCTGTGAATACAAGCGCTGGTTTTTCGGCAGTATGCATTTAGATAAGCACGTGTCTACCTCCTGCATTGCCGTGTTCAAAAAAGTGGTTTGCGCAAGGAACGGATTGATATCGGAAAACTGAATTGGCTTACTTTTTCCCTGTCGGTTTCGGCAGGGTTTTTATTTTGCCCGCCAGCGCAAAGGCGAGGAAGGCAAGCCCGTTCACGGCAACAACCGTTGCGCCCGTGGGCGTGTCGAAACGGAACGCCGCCACAAAGCCGATGAAAAAGCACAGCGAGGAAACCACGGCAGAGGAAATGACCACGCCACGGAACGAGCGGAACACACGCATGGAGGTGAGCGACGGAAAAATGAGAAGCGAGGAAATCAAAATCGCACCCATCAAGCGCATACCGACCACAATCGTCACCGCCGTGAGCAGAGCCACAACCGTGTTGTAAAAGCCGACCTTTGTGCCCGTCGCCTTGGCGAAGCTTTCGTCAAAGGTGGTGGAAAAAATGCCGTTATAGAGCAACACATATAAAAGAAGCACCACGGCGGACATGATTACGCTGATAACCACATCGTTTTCGTCAATGGCGACAATACTGCCGAACATATAACTGCCCACATCAATGTTGACATTGCCGACCAATTTGACCGTGAGCACACCCACGGCAATGGCGGTGCCCGAAATGAGCGCAATGGCGGAGTCACCGTTGATGCGGCTCC
>DNXM01000151.1:11922-18319 GCA_003505905.1 Oscillospiraceae bacterium | reverse complement strand
CAGAAGCAAAAAGTAAGCCGCCACAATCACAACGGGAATGGCAACCTTCAGCGGCGCAATGCCCATGGCGGCGGCAACGCACAGCGCACCGTAGCCGACATGAGATAAGCCGTCCCCAATCATGGAAAAGCGCTTGAGCACAAGCACACTGCCCAGCAGGGCGGCGCAAAGCGACACCAAAATGCCCACAAGCAGCGGCGTTCGCAAAAACGGATAGGAAAATACGGTTTGAAGGTCGGAAAACAGTTCCAAATTTTTTTACCTCAATTACAGATTATCGTAGGTTTCAGGGCAAACCTCTTTGATTTTTTCACGCAGCGCCAAAAAGTCTTCAAGTGCCTGCGGTTTTTGTGTCGGGTTGCGCAGCAGAGCCGCCGGGTGGAAGGTGCCCATCATCAGTGTGCCGTTTTTTTCAATGAATTCGCCGTGCTGTTTGGTCACTTTGAAGTCGGGCGCAATCAAACGGGTTGCGGATACACGCCCCAAACAAACAATAATTTTCGGGCGAAGCAAACGGGTTTGCTCCCGCAGCCAGTGGATACATTTTTCCTGCTCCTGCGGCAACGGGTCACGGTTTTGGGGCGGACGGCATTTGACCATGTTGGCAATGTAGATGTTTTTTTTGCGGTCTAAATCGACTGCCGCCAGGAATTTATCCAAAAGCTGGCCGCCTCTGCCGACAAAAGGCTCGCCCTGCAAATCTTCATTTGCGCCGGGACCCTCGCCCACAAACAGCACCTTTGCCTTTTCGCTGCCCGTGCCGAAAACAAGCTTCGTCCTCGTCACGCACAGGTCACATTCGGTGCATTGCAGGCAGTCGTTTTTCAGCTGTTCCCATGTTTCGTACATCAGCCGTTCCCTCTCAATCGTTGAATATCGTGAACCGCCACATCGTGTTCTGCCAAGCGAACCACGGAGGCTTCGTCACAGCAGGTGATGAACACCTGTCGGTTTTCAAAATGTTTTACCACATATTTTTGGCGGCTCGGGTCAAGCTCACTGAACACATCGTCAAGCAGAATCACCGGCTCTTCCCCCGTCACATCCGCAAACAAATCGGCTTCCGCCAATTTCAGCACCAGCGCCGCCGAACGCTGCTGCCCCTGCGAGCCGTAGGTTCTTGCGCTGATGTCGGACAGACGAATGGAAAATTCCTCCCGGTGCGGGCCGATGCCCGTTGAGCCGTGCTCCAAATCGGCATCGTGCCGGGCGGCAAGGGATTGAAGCAAGCTGTCTTTGATTTGCGTCAAATCCGCATTCGTTTTTTCTCGGGCATAGGCACGGTAAGCCAAGGATAGTTTTTCCCGACCCGATGAAATTTCTTCGTAAATTTCCGCCGCTTTTTCATTGAGCTTTTCCAAATATTTCATGCGTGCTTCGATAATCACGGCGCCTTTTTTCGCAAGCGGTTCGTCCCACAAATCCACAAGCGCATCCATGCTCGGGTTTTCCTTTGCCGTGCGCAAGGCGGCGTTTCGCTGGGACAAAATGCCGTTGTATTCCAAAACGGTTTTAGCGTAATTCGGGCGAAGCTGGCTGATGGCAATATCCGAAAATCTGCGCCGTTCCTCGGGTCCGTCCTTGACAATGGCAAGGTGCAGCGGCGTGAACGCCACGCACGCAAATTCACCCATCATCATTCGCCCCGAGGGCAGAGAAACGCCGTTGAGCGTAAAATGCCGTTTTTCGTCAATTTGAAGCTGTGCCTGCTGATGGCGTGAGCCGGAAAAAAAGCTCATGCGCAAATTCGCTTTGTCGCAGCCGATTTGAATCATTTCTCGGTCACGCACACTGCGAAAGCTGCGGCAGCCCGTGAACAGCCAAATGCTTTCGATGAGGTTGGTTTTGCCCAGTCCGTTAGCGCCGCAAATGATATTGACCCCTTCGCCCGGAAAAAATTCCGTGGCGGAGAGGTTGCGGAACTGTGCGGCACTTAACGACTCAACTATCATTTGTTAATAATTTTTTCTCCGTCAAAAACAATTACACCGAGTCCGTGACCCGTGGGCTTGCCTGCCTTGAGCCGCTCGGCAAAGGCACGGCGCAGGGAAGTGTCGGTGGGCAGGTTTTCGGGCTTTTCGTCGGCATAGCGGCCGAACACACGCCAGGCATCGCCGAAGCCGTCACTGTCACTGCTTTCGATAATTTCAAAATCGTCCATAAAGCGCAGAATATTCAGGTGCTTTGGCAGGAAATTGTAATGCTCCTTGTAAAGCAGCCAAGAACCGCATTCAAACACAACGGGACCGCCGTTGAATTCGTCCTTGTAAAATTCATATGCTTTTTTGTAGGATGCCAGGCGGACTTCATCGGTCAGCGGTTCGCCCGAGGACGGAATGTGGAAGCCGATAACCCTTGCGCCTTTTTCGAGCACATAGCCGCCGCGCAGGGTGACGGTTTTTTTGTTGTATTCGGACTTTTCAAATTGGAAGCGACCCAGCGCAAAACGGTTCAGCTCAAAAAAGCCGCTGTTCCAGCCTGCCACGAAGGTGCCCCAAACGCCCTTGCATTCCCAACACTCCATGAGCTTATAACGAAAGTCCCTCATCGTGTCCCAAAAGATTGCTTCATCAATGCCTCTTTCACGGTAACGAAGCAGGGTCACTTCGCCGCAGGAAACCAAAAAGACCATGTGCAGGGTGTATTCGCTCATGCCCATTTTCTCCGCCAAAGCGGTCAAACGGTCAAGCGCCTTACCCAAATCGCTCGCTGTAGGGTAGAGATATTCGTGACGGATTTCGTCGAACAAGAAGCCGTTTTCTTTTTCATCGTCCAACCGTTTGAGGACTTTGTTGAAGCAGTTTCTTGCCTCCTCGGGGAATCCGATTTTTTCCATAAACATTGCGTTGAAGCCGGTAAAGTGTTGCATGGTGTGTTTGTTCCTTTCGTTGCGGTAATTTTTCATTTTGCGGCGGCAGTAAAGCTTGCCTTTAACATTCAATTCCATATTTTTCTCCGTTATTCTTCGCCGTAGCCCAACCAAATCAGCATATCGCATTCTTCTCGGTTGGCATAGGCATAGTAGGGGATAAGCGCAATTTTTTGCTTGATTTTTTCACGGCTGAACGGTGCGTAAAGCTCATCGCCCGCAGGGCGCACAAAGCCGTCCAAAATCAGTTTTTCCGTGCCGAGCGTTTCGTCCCTTGTGATTTCGATGTTGCCGTTCAGGTCAATCATCAGCCCACGAAGCGGCAGGGGATTGTGAACACCCTCGGCGCAGAACACGAGCGGACCCTTTTCAATCGCAAGGCGGTTGGCGTGCTGACGCACCTTTGGGTTCGACTGCGTGAACCGCACGGGCATTGCCATGTTATACTCAATCACATCGCCGTCGTTCACCGACAAATAAAGGTAACCGTCCGCCTTTTCTTCGTACGAATGATTCAGCGTGAAGCGTTCGCACCAGCTCGGCAGCCGCAAAGCCAGCGTGTAGCTGCCCTTGACCGTGAAGCGAACCTTGCCGTTTGTCGGATAATCCGTTTCGGCGGTCAGCCCCTTGCCGTTCAAGTCGGCTCGGGAGGAAACAAAGTGATGCACCCACACGGTGGTGTCGTTGTAGCTGTAGGCAAGCTCGCCCGTCAGCTCCGTCATTCTTGTCACATTCGGCGGACAGCACGAACAGCTGAACACCTCAACCCGGCGAGTGAGCGGATAAAACGGACGGTGGCGGTTTTCGGTGGGCTGATTTTTGCCGACTAAATCAATTTCGTTTGCGTTGTCGTAGAAAAAGCTTTTTCCGTCCAGCGAAACACCGCACAAAAAGCCGTTGTAAAGCGCACGCTCCGCCACATCGTCGTATTTGCGGTTCGGCGCAACGGCACTCAACCGCCAAGCCAACAGCACCAAGCCGATGGCGGCGCAGGTTTCGCAGTAAGAGGAGGTGTCGGGCAAATCGTAGTCGGGCGCAAACGCTTCGCCCACGCAGGTTTGACCGATTCCGCCCGTGATATACATTTTGCGGCTTGCAATGCTGTCAAACAGTCGGTCGGCGGCAGCAAACAGCTCCTCGTCATTCGTGGCGGCGGCAACATCTGCCATGCCGCAGTAAAGGTAAACCGCACGCACGCAATGCCCGACGGCTTCGGTCTGCTCCCTCACGGGCTTGTGCGACTGGGTGTACGGGTCGTTTTCCTCGTGCCCTCTTGCGTCAATGAAATGCTTGCTCAACGCAAGGTAGCGTTCCTCGCCCGTTGCCTTCCACAGCTTGATGAGCGCAAGCTCGATTTCTTCGTGACCGGGCGTGGAAAATTCCGCCCATTTTTCGGTGACGAATGCCTTTTCAATTAAGTCGGCATAGCGGCACATCAGTTGCAAAAATTTGTCCTTGCCGGTGGCATAGCGGTAGGCAACCGCCGCTTCGATTAAATGCCCGGCGCAGTAAAGCTCATGGTTCATGCGTGCGGTGAAGCGCTCCTCGGGTTCAAACAGCGTGTAGCAAATGTTGAAATAGCCGTCGTCCCATTGATGCTCCGCAATCAGATCAACCACACCGTCCACGATTTTTTCCAAATCGGCATCGTGCGTTTTTTCGATGATATAGGCGGCACTTTCCAGCCACTTGGCTACATCGGAATCCCAAAAAATATGCGGACGGTTCGGCATTCCCTCCTGCCAGTTGTGGCGAAACGCCTCGAACCGACCCGTGTCGGAAAAGCGGTCATAGACGCTGTAAACGGTAACACCACGGTTGAGCTTTTGCCGTTCGCCCCAAAAGCCGCCGAGCACATCGACCTGCCTGCGCTGCGGTATTTCGGTGTGGTTCATCAAGCGTACCTCCTTGAAAAATCGTGAAAAACAAAAAGAATTTCCTTTTCGGTTGACTTTTTTATATAACTATCCTAATATAAATAATAAGATACCGCTTTATGCGGCATTTGTCAACAAAATTTTCCGATAACCAAGGAGGACTTATGCTTTACAAGAAGAATACGAAGCCGTTGACCCGTGAGCTGTTTGCAAACCCAACCGCCGAATATCGAGGCACTCCGTTTTGGGCGTGGAACTGCCAACTCAATCGGGCACTGCTCGACAAAGAAATCGACTACATGAAGGACATGGGCTTCGGCGGCTTTCATATGCACGTGCGTGTCGGAATGTCCACCACCTATTTGTCCGACGACTATATGGAATTGATTAAGGGCAGCATTAAAAAAGCAAAAGAAAACGAAATGCTCGCCTGGCTTTACGACGAAGACAAGTGGCCATCGGGCTTCGGCGGCGGCTATGTCACGAAAAAGGTCGAAAACCGTGAAAAGTTCATGCTCTTCACCAACAAGCCCTACGGCAAGGGAAAACGGGTGGAAGGCAACGACGCTTCGGCGGCGGCAGACCGAGCGGAAAACGGCGTGCTGTTGGCTCGCTATGCCGTGGATTTGGATGACAACGGCTGTATCCGCTCCTACAAGCGTTTGGCAGAGGGTGAGGAAGCCGAAACCGTGTGGTACGCCTACTTGGAAACCATGACCGAATCCCCTTGGTTCAATATGCAGTCCTATGTCGACACGCTGTCAAAATCGGCGATGAACGACTTTATTCAGGTCACACACGAACGCTACAAAGAAACGATATCCGAAGAATTCGGCGAAGCCGTGCCCGCCATTTTCACCGATGAACCGCAGTTTGCCTCCAAAAGAATGTTCGGCAAGGCGGTCGACGGCGGCGATGCGCTTTTGCCCTACACCACCGATTTCGGTGACACCTATCAAGCAACCTACGGCGAAGATTTGTTAGACCGTTTGCCCGAGGTGTTTTGGGAATTGCCCAATGGTGCGGTGTCCACCGCCCGTTACCGCTACCACGACCATGTCGCCGAGCGGTTTGCCGAAGCGTTTGCCGACAACATCGGCTCATGGTGCGAAGACAACGGCATTTTGCTCACGGGTCACATGATGAACGAGCCGAGCCTTACCTCCCAAAACCGCTCGGTCGGTGACTGTATGCGCCATTACCGTGGGTTCGGTCTGCCCGGCATTGATATGCTGTGCGATGCCCGTGAATTGACCACCGCCAAGCAGGCGCAGTCCGCCGCACACCAATATGGCAGAGAGGGCGTGCTCAGCGAGCTTTACGGCGTAACCGGCTGGGACTTCACCTTCCGTGGGCACAAGCTGCAGGGCGACTGGCAGGCGGCACTGGGTATTACGGTGCGTGTGCCGCATTTGTACTGGGTGTCCATGCACGGCGAAGCCAAGCGTGATTACCCTGCCTGCATCGGTCATCAGTCCCCGTGGTACAAAGAATACCCCTACATCGAAGACCACTTTGCCCGCATCAACACCGCCATGACCCGTGGCAAGCCCGTGGTGCGTGTGGGTGTCATTCATCCGATTGAGTCGTTCTGGCTCTCCTGCGGACCCGACGAGCAAACTGCCGACATCCGCCAAGAGCAGGAGCGTCA
>DNXM01000151.1:5086-11883 GCA_003505905.1 Oscillospiraceae bacterium | reverse complement strand
GAAATCACGACTTGGCTCATTGAGAATTTGATGGATTTCGATTTCATCAACGAAGCCAATCTGCCCAAACAGGCAAACGGCATGAAAATCGGCGCAATGGAATACCGCACCGTTTTGGTGCCGAACTGCCGCACCCTGCGCAAAACAACGCTCGACTATTTGGAAGCCTTTGCGGCAAACGGCGGCAAGGTCATTTTCGTGGGCGAGGCTCCCACGCTTGAGGATGCCGTCCCGTCCGAGCGAGGCAAAAAGCTTGCCGAAAAAACGAGCCAAATCGGTTGGTCGGAAATCCGCATTCTCAATGCATTGGAAGACAACCGTGAGGTGGATTTGCGCAACGAAAAAGGCGAGCGCACACCCAATGTGCTGTATCAGCTGCGTGAGGAAGCCGACTGCCGTTGGCTGTTTATCTCCCATTTGAATTTGGTCAACAACGATTACTGCGCCGAACGGGAACTGCACACGCTCCACCTCAAGGGCGAATATGTTCCCGAGCTTTGGAACACACTGGACGGCTCGGTGACCGAGCTTGCCGCCGAATACAAAAACGGTCAGACGCTGGTGACCCTGCCGCTGTACTGCCACGACAGCGTTCTGCTTCGTTTGACCAAGGGCAGAAGCACACAGCTTGCGGTTGAGCCGAGCGAATATGAAGCAGTCGGCTTCGCTTGTGTGGAATGTGATATCGAGCTGGCAGAGCCGAATGTCTGCCTGTTGGATATGCCCCGTTACCGCATCAACGGCGGCGCATGGCGTGACGAAGAAGAAATTCTGCGCATTACCGACACCGTAAAATCCGAATTGAATTTGCACAACGACATTGCCGGCGGCGCACAGCCGTGGGTGTTCAGCGGCGAAAACGACGAAACCGAAACCGTGGAATTGGAATACACCGTGAATTCAGCCGTGAGCGTTGAAAATGTTTGCCTTGCGTTGGAGGATGTTGAAAAATGCGAAATCACCTTCAACGGCAAACCCGTGGAGAAAACAGTGCTCGGCATTTATGTGGATGATTCCATTCAAAAAATTGCTCTCGGCAAATTGAACGAGGGTAAAAATATTATTACAATCAAAAAGCCGTGCGGACCCGTCACCACCTTTGAGGCCTGCTATCTGTTGGGCGATTTCGGCGTTGAAGCTTACGGCTGCAAAACAAAAATCACCGCACCCGTGCGCAAGCTTTCTTTCGGCGACCAAACCAGACAAGGGCTTGCATTCTACGGCGGAAATGTCACTTATAAATTCAAGCTCGACACCGCAAAGGATATGAAGCTTGCCATCAAGCATTTTGCACAGCCGCTTTGCACCGTTGCCGTTGACGGCAAGCGCATTGCCACCGTTGCCATTGCGCCGTATGAAGCAAGCTTTGAATCGGTTGAGCCGGGCGAGCACGAAATTGAAATCACCGCCTTCGGCAACCGCTTTAACACCTTCGGTGCGCTGCACAACGCCGACCACAACTGCAAATGGCACGGTCCCGATTCGTGGCGTAAAGAGGGCGCACGCTGGAGCTGTGAATATTTGCTCCGCCCGACGGGCATTTTGTCTGCCCCCATGATTTTGAAAAAAGCTGCGGAGTAATCCGAACCGAACGGAGGAAAAACCATGGCATACATTCGAGCAAGAGAAGAAGAACGCACGGGCTATCAAAGCGGAAGCGAGCTGCTGCCTGCGGTCGACCATCAATGCGATTTTGTAATGGTATACCGCCTGAACGAAACCACCGCCGAGCGAGTAAAAATGTATCGGGATAAGGGCTATGTCGTGCATTTGATGACGGGCATTTCCTGGGGTGCATACTTGGATTATTTAGAAGGTCGCTTTGACGGCGCAACTCATTGGGATGAGGCGCAGACCGACCGCTTCGGCAATGTGATTGCCCACGGCGTGGATGTGCCGTATATGGTGCCGAGCGTCGGCTTTGCCGATTTCCTCACCGAACGGCTGAAAATCGCCGTGGATGCGGGTGTAGAGGCGATTCATGTCGAAGAACCCGAATTTTGGGACAGAGGCGGTTATTCCGAGGGCTTCAAACGGGAATACGAGCTGTTTTACCGTGAGCCGTGGATGCCGCCGCACGAAAGCGTGGATGCACGCTACCGCTGTGCCAAGCTCAAAGCGTATTTGTTCACACGCACCATCGACCGTGTGAGCGCAGGCATTAAGGAATATGCCAAGAAAAAGTACAACCGCAATTTGCGTTTTTATGTGCCGACCCATTCGCTCATCAACTACACCCAATGGCAAATCGTCAGCCCCGAGGGCAAGCTTGCCGACATTCCCGGCGTGGACGGCTGCATTGCCCAGGTGTGGACAGGCACCTCACGCACGATGAATTGGTTTAACGGCGTGCGCAGGGAGCGCACCTTTGAAACCGCCTTTTTGGAATACGGCGTGATGCAGGAGCTGGTCAAGGGCACGGGGCGCAGAATGTGGTTTTTGCACGACCCGATTGAAGACAATCCCATTTTCGATTGGAACGATTACGAAACCAATTATTACTGCACGGTGGCGGCGTCCCTGCTTCACCCCAAGGTGAACCGCTACGAAATTTGTCCGTGGCCCAACCGTGTGTTCTACGAAAAGTACCCGAAAAACGCCGAGAACGCCGAAGAAATTCCTGCGAGCTACCGCACGAAGCTGAACAATATGTTCCAAACCCTCGGCACGCTCGAGGAAGCCCCCGAAGAGGGCTTGCGGGTTGGTATTCTCACGGGCGACTGCCAGCTTTATCAGCGGGATTATCCCGACTGCTGTTACACCGAAAAAGCGGCGGAGCGTGTGGGCACGGTGCTGTTTGATGACGAGGAAACCGCCGAAAAATTCCGCACGCAGTTGTTCCCTCACCCCGAAAATCGGGAACTGATGCTGCGCTACATGGCGTCGTCCGCCTTCCCCGGCTTTTATTCGCTGGCACTGCCGCTGCTCAAATACGGCGTCGGCGTGCGTCCCGTTTTGTTGGATAATGCACGCCGTTATCCCGGCTACCTGCATGATTACGATGTGCTTGTGCTGTCGTACGAATTCATGAAGCCCGAATACCCCGACATCAACGTTGCCTTGGCGGAATGGGTGCAAAGCGGCGGCACGCTCATTTATATCGGCGACGGCTTTGACCCGTATAACGGCATGAAGAGCTGGTGGAGCGGCAGTTACAAAAATCCGGCGGAGCATTTGTTCCGTATGCTCGGTGTCGAAGTGACCGATGAAAAAACCGTCACCGCCTGCGGAAAAGGTGCGGTCGGCGTGTGGCTGACCAATCCGTGTCTGTTCAGCTTTTCCAAGCAAAATGCGGACGGCTTCCGTGCGTTTTTTGAGCAGGTTTGTGCGCTGAAAAGCTTCAAGCCGGCATACAAAAATTATTTGAAATTACAGCGCAACGAATATTTGATTGCCGCCGTAATGGACGAAAGCATTAACGACAACGAACTGAAAATCAGCGGAATTTTCAGCGATATGTTTGACGAAAGCTTTGCCGTGGTGCATGAAAAAGCTCTGCGACCGAACGACAAATGTATGCTGTTGGATTACAGCAAAATCGAAGACGAAACGCTTCGTGTCATCGGCACCTCCGTGCGTGTGGAAGGCATGGAACAGCAGGGCGATGAAATCCATATGACCCTGCGCGGTGCGGGCGAATTCACGGCAAGTCTTCGTGTGCGCACGCCGTTTGCCGTGAAAAGCGCCGAGCTTGACGGCGAGGAAATCCCCTGCGAATACGACAGCGAAACCCGCACGGTTTTGCTCCGCTTTGCAAGCGTGAACCGCCCGAGAGCACTTGTGCTGAAAAAGTAAAAGCTCCTGCAAAAAAACACAACCCCTTGAGCCGTTGGTTCGACTCAAGGGGTTGTTTTCAGTTGAGCAGCCAGTCCGCAATATCAACAATTCGGATACCTTCATACTGGTATTCGTCATGGCGTGTACGGGCAATGATTATTTTCGGATAGGCATCCTTGATTTGCAGCAGCGGCGATACCTCCCTCTCAAAGGTTTTTTCATCCGCAATATTATCCGATACTTGAATGTAGATTTTTTCGTTTCGTTTAATTGCCACGAAGTTGATTTCTTTTTTGTGAAGTATGCCGACATAAACTTCATATCCTCTTCGCAGTAATTCAACCGCAACAATGTTTTCGAGAATTCTGCCGTAGTCCATGTCTTTTGTGCCGAGCTTTGCATAACGAAATGCGTGGTCGCTTAAATAATATTTATCGTTACTGGACAAATATTTTTTTCCCTTTATATCATACCTGCGGATTCGGTAAAAAGCAAAGGCGTTGCACAAACACTGCATATACGAGCCTACGGTTATATGATTGACCTTTTCTTTTTTGCTGCTCAAGGTATCCGCAATGCTGCTTACCGAAGAGAGTGACGACACATTATCCAACAAAAAGTCCACAATACGGTTCATCAACTGCATATTGCGGATTTTATACTTTTTCTGAATATCACGCACAATAAGCGTGTTAAAAACATCGGCGATATAGTCGTACTTGGCTTCTTGGTTTTTGTAAAGGTAGGAGCCTGCCATGCCGCCCTCCGTCATGTAGCGGTCGACTGCGGTGTATTTGTCGTCAAAATCAAAATATTGCATATACTCGGCAAAAGAAAACGGAAAAACTTTTATTTCAAAGGTTCTTCCCGTAAAAAGCGTTGCAAGATCCGAGCTGAGCAGAAAAGCATTTGAACCCGTAATATAAATGTCATACTGTTCTGTGGCGTGCAAACCGTTGATTGCCTTTTCAAAATCCTTGCACATCTGCACTTCGTCAATCAAAACAAAGTTTCGTTTTTCGCTGAGGTGCTGTGATTTTACATATTCGTACAGCGGCTTATAAGTAAGCAAACCGTCGAATTCAGGCAAATTGAAGTTAATGTGAATGATGTTGCAGTCGTCATATTCGGCTTGCAGATATTGCTTAAACGCTTCAAGAAGCTTTGATTTGCCGCTGCGGCGCACACCGGTAATCACCTTAATGTCGGGCGTTCCGATTACATCAATCATTTTGTTTAGGTATTGGGTTCGTTGAATGAGCTTCATTTTGCTTCACCTCGCAACCATAGTATAAACGATTTGCTTACAAAAATCAACAAAAAATCATAAACGGTAAACAAAATCAAATAATAGCACGGTTGGTAATTTTTGACAAATGCAACCCCTTGAGCCGTTGGTTCGACTCAAGGGGTTGTGTTGCTTGTTTATTTAATTTGTTTGCGGTAAAACGAAGCCATGAACGGCACGGACACAAAAAAGGTCATCAAGTCGCCGAACGGCTGGCTGAGTTCGACCCCGACACAGCCGAAAAGCTTGGGCAAAATAAAAATGGCAGGCACGAAGAAAATGCCCTGACGGCACGAGGCAAGAAAGGTTGCCTGCCCCTTGAAGCCAAGGGATTGGTAGAGCTGATTGACATAGGTGGAAACCGCCATAAACGGCATGACCGCACAGCAAAAGTACAGCGTTTCAATGCCGATTTCGACAACCTGCCTGTCGTTGCTGAACCAGCACATAATCGGTCGGGCAAACAGGGCGATGGCGGCGGCGCAAACCACGCAGAGCACCGTACCCAGCTTGCAGGCAAAGGTGAACGATTGCCAAGTGCGCTTTTTTTCGCCTGCGCCGAAGTTGTAGCCTGCCACGGGCTGAAAGCCCTGACCGATGCCGAGAACCATGTTGCGCACGAGCACATAAGCCTTGTTGGCAATGGTGACAGCAGACACGGCGGCATCGCCGTAAACAACCGCCTGCACATTGAGCAAGGCGGCGGACAGACTGCCCAGACTTTGGCGGCAAATGGTGGGCAGACCGGTCAAAATAATCTGCCGATAATCCTTGAGGTGACGGGAAATATATTTCGGGTGCAGAACGATAATCGAGCGCCCCGTGAGGAACACAAAAAGGAAAATTCCGAAGCTGACGGCTTGGCTGATAATCGTTGCCAAGGCGGCACCTCCCGTGCCGAGGTTCAGCGTAAAAATGAACAGCGGGTCAAGCAGCAAATTCAACACACCGCCGATGCCAAGCGCCCACATCGTCAGCGTTGCCTTGCCCTGCGCACGCAAAATGTTTGTCAGCACAAAGGTCGAACAGCTCAACGGAGCGGCGAGCAAAATAATTTTAGCATAGGGTTGCGCATAGGGAAGCATCGTGCTTGAACAGCCGAGCAGGCGCAGAAAGCCTGCGTTTGGCAACAATCCGACAATGGCAACGGGAACGCCGAACACCACCGCCGTGAAAAAAGCCGTGGTCGAATAACGGTACGCATCCTCGTCCCTTTTTTGCCCGAGCATGAGGCTTGACAGACTGCCGCCGCCCATGGCCAATCCGTAGCCGACGGCTTGAATGATTGCCATAATCGGGTAGATGGCACCCACGGCGGCAGAAGCGGATTTGTTGATGTGCGAAACAAAAAAGGTATCTGCCGTGTTGTAAATGACGGTGATGAGCATACTGATAACGGTCGGGATTGCCATGCTTGTAACCAAGCCGGGAATCGGCGACTCAATCATGCGTTTGTATTGTTTTTTACTTTCTTCGGTTTCCATTATAATCCTGATTTCTTTTTATGGTGGTTCGCCGACTGCGGTCGGCACCCAAAGGCTTTGCCTTCGGAAACCACAAGCTTTTGTTGTTTTTTCTGCGAAGCGTTATTTTTCAGCGGCGTTTTTGCCTGCAACAAGCCCCGAAAGGAACGCCCATTGCAAGTTGAATCCACCACAGCCTGCGTCCACATCCAGCACTTCACCGCAGGCAAAAAGATTCGGGCAAAGGGTCGATTCAAGGGTGCGGCGGT
>DNXM01000151.1:0-5055 GCA_003505905.1 Oscillospiraceae bacterium | reverse complement strand
CCTGCCGTGACCTGCGCATCCCGATACCCTTTTGTGCCCGTAAGCGTGAGTGAAAAGGCTTTGAGTGCGTGCGCAATTTTGCAAAACTCATTCGGCTGAATAGTGCCGACGGTTTGCGGAACGGCACCCAAACAGTCTTTCAGCACCGCCGAGCCGAGCGCCTTGGGTACCAAGCCCGTGAGCATATTTTCCCCGGGCAAAGCGGAATTACGGCGGCACAAAGTGCCGAGCATTTCGGTCAGCTCCTGTCGGGAAAAATCGGGCAGAAAATCCAGCGTGACCGCTGCCTTTCGGTTCGGCAAAACATAGCGGCTCAAATCCATGGCGGCAATGCCGCTCAAGCCGTAATCGGTGAACAGCACTTCGCCTGCGGTTTCGCCGCCTGTGGAAAGGGTCAGCTTCGCCGTGGCACGCACACCCTTGAGCGCACGGATTTTTGCCGTGTCGGTGGTCAACTGCACCAGGGACGGCTTTGTGGGTGTGACGGTGTGACCCAGCGAGCGCAGCAGGGCATAACCGCTGCCGTCACTGCCCTGTGACGGTGCGGCACAGCCGCCGCAGCAGACGATGAGCCTGCGTGCAAAAAAACAGTCATTCAAAACAAAACCGCCGTTCGATTTTTTCACTTTTTCCACATGAGTGTCGCACAAAATTTCAACGCCCAAATGCGTGCATTCAAACCGCAGCGCATCCAACACGCTTGCCGCCGTGTTGCTCAGCGGATACAGCCTTCCTTCGCTGTCGGCTCGGGTATATAGCCCGAGCGAGCGAAAAAAGTCGCACAAATTCCGTGTCGAAGCCTGCGAAAAAACGCCGTTGACAAACGCCTTGTTGGTGTAGTCATGCGTGTGCGCATTCAGGTTGCCGAGGTTGCACCGCCCGTTGCCCGTGGCAAGGATTTTTTTGCCGACCTTGGGCAGGTGTTCAAGCAACAAAACGGACGCTTCGGGCTTGGTTCGTTTTGCCTCAATGGCGGCGCACAGACCCGAAGCACCACCGCCGATGAGGATAATATCCGCCTGTTTCATTCGATTACCGTATAAAAATGGATGATGTTCATGTCTTCCGGCATCATCAAGCCGTGGGAACCGCTGCCGCCGTCAATTTCGTGACAGCCGTGGTCGGGCGCAAAGCCCAACAGCGTGCGGTGGCCGTTGCCGCTGTTCCGAATGACCTTGGCAAGCTCGGCATAAGCGGCGGCGTTGTGGCGCAATGCGTCAAGTGCCTCTTCGCCCTCGGGACCGACACGGTGCATATTGCCGTCATAATTCGGGTTGTAAACGCAAAGCAAATCGTACTTGTCCTGCCGAATCAGCTCGGCGGCTTTTTCGTTTGCTTCGTCGGGTGTTTCCACAATAAAATAGTCCATCCTGCGCTCTAAAAAAATCTTGGACATACTGTCCTCACCCGTGGAAACGATGCAGGGCTTTTTGCCGGCACGAATCAGCGCATCAAAAACGGTGTCCGCTTTCACAACAGGCTTGCGGTATGCTTTGATGCCGTGAATGTCGGGCGTTGCCCCCGTATACATGGTGGCAAAGCAAACGGGCGTAACGGACGGCATGACCGTTTGAAGCGGCAGGGTGAGCTGTGCGTTGAGCATCACGGGCAAGAAGTCCGCCGTGTATTTTTCAAACAGCCAAAGCGCAACCGCATCCGGGTTATACATAACCACTCGGTCGATATTTTTGTTTTCAATGAATTTCATCAATGGCTCAACCGCAGGGTCAGCTGTTTTCGGGGCTTCCGCACCAAGGGCGGAGGTGATGGCAGCGGCGACCCCCGTGAGGGAATAGGGGCAATAGATTTCGTTTTCCTCGTTGCTCATTTTTTTCATCCTTTTCTTTTGTCGGTCGGTGTAAAAGCTAAAGCTTTTGTAACGCTTGGTGAACGGTTTTATTCATCCGTCATGTTCGGGTTGAGTGTCTGCATCGTTACCTGCTCACTCACGCTGCTTTCGTATTTGGCTTGGTAGTAGTTTTCCTTGCCGTAATCCCAAGTGGTGTCTGCGTGTGCGGTAATCGTCGTGCAGCCTCGCTGGGAGCCGATGGTGTCGATGCCGACAAAAGCCAAATAGTCAATGGATGAGCCATAGGTCAGGCGAATGCCTTTGTAATCCATAGAAGAGGTGTTGTAGTGGTCATGACCGCAGAACACGCCTTGGGTAGACTTGGCTTCGAGAATGGCTTCGAACATTTCGTCTTCGACATCACTGCAATAAATTGTTTCGTCCTTTTCGCCGATTGCGCCGTAAATGCGTTTGACATTCTCCGTGTCCTTGTAGCCGTTCTTTGCGTATTCGTCAAAAGCGTCCCGGTATTCGTGAAGCGGAATATGCAGGAACAACAGGCTCTTGACATTGCCGTACTGCTCGGTCAATGCTTTGGTTTCTTCGTCGCCGAGCTTCATGGAAGCAATGGTTTGACGGTTGCAGTCGTTCATTTTTTTCACTTGGCTGTTGTACCAAGCAATTTGGTTTTGGTGAAGGTTGTCGTAGTGCCAAAAAATGCCGAACACATCGTCGTTCGTGTATGCGTGGCTGTCGAGCAGATAGAATGTGCGGGTAATCAGACCCTTGCTGTTTTTGACATTGACGGCGTAGTTGCCGCAGCCGTCGACCTCGTCGGGTCCTATTTCAAACAGACTGTGCGGATAAGCACTGCGGTCGGCATAAATTTTTGAAACCTTTGCACGGTTTGCAACGGAGTAAAGCTCGGTGTCGTGGTTGCCGAGGCAAACGCACCAATACACCCCGAGCCTTTCCATCATCGCACCGAGCGCACGCACCGGGCGAATGTTGTTGATTGTGCCCGAAATAGGGTAAACGGGGAACACCTGGTCGCCCGTGAAAATGACAAGGTCGGGCTTTTCGGCGGCAATCATGCTCGCCGCCGCAGTGAGTGCTTTGATATCTTCGTCATAGGACAAAAAGCCGCCGCCCAAATGCAGGTCGGACAGCTGCATCACACGAAAATCCTCATCGGTTGTGAAGGTGATGCAGTCGGTGGATTTGTCCCGCTCGGGCTTGAGCTGATTGTCGTAGGCAATGGGTGAAAACGAATTGGCATAGGTCATCAGCTTGGTGTTCGTTATTGTGTTCAGCACGGCACTGACCCCGACAACGAGCAGAATCAAAATCAAAAGTGCCAACAGAATTTTCAAAAAAATGTGTTTCTTTTTCTTTGCGTATTTTGGTTTTGCCATGATAAAACCCCCGGGTTATTAGTTTGTTTCGGTGTGAATTCGTTCATCTTTTTTCGCTCGGCAAATAGGCACGAAAGGCATTCGGCACGGCGAAATGCTCCCGAATTTCTTCGGCGGAAGCCATGGTGAAATCCCTCGGCGGTTCGGTCAAAAGAATTTCCCAACCGACCATGTGCCATTCGACATGAGAGAAAATGTGTTTTGCGTTGGGCAAGGGTGTAATGCGTTCGGCATTCGGGTACCGCTCCTGCAATTCGGCAAGCGTGCGGTGTCCGAGCTCGTTGGGCAGTTCCCACATTTTGGCGAGCAGACCGTTGTTCGGTCGCTTGTTCAGCGCAAGGTAATCACCGCACTGCAGGCGCAAAACCGTTCTCGGCTCGATGCGCCTTGCCTTTTTTCCGGCTCGAATCGGTAACTGCTCCGTGCGGTGCGTGGCAACTGCGTTGCAAAGACTTTTCAGCGGACAAATTTCGCAAAGCGGTGCGCCGTTTGGCACACAGACGGTTTCGCCCAATTCCATAATCCCCTGCGTGAAATACCCTGCGTCCTTGCCCTGCGGATAAATTTGCTTCAGCGCTTCGTTCACCGCTTTTTTGGTTTGCGACTGCAAAATATCCGCTTCGCACCCGAGCAATCGCATGACCACACGCAACACATTGCCGTCCACAGCAGGTTCGGGCTTGCCGTAGGCAATGGAGGCAATCGCTCCGGCGGTGTATTCGCCGATGCCCGGAAGCTTGCGAAGCGCCGCCGCATCATCGGGCAACATTCCGCCGTGCTGCTCGACCACGACTTGCGCCGCTTTTTTCAGGTTTCTTGCTCGAGAATAATAGCCGAGCCCTTGCCACAGCTTGAGCAAGTCTTCCTCGTCCGCATTCGCCAAGTCCGAAACGCTCGGCAAAGCGGATAGAAAACGGTGGTAATAGGGAATCACCGCTTCAATGCGGGTTTGCTGTAACATAATTTCCGAAATCCAAACCGAGTACGGGCTTGTGTTTTCCCGCCACGGCAGGGTGCGCCCGTTTTGTCGGTAATGCTCGGTGATGAGCGGCACGGCACGGGCAAGCGTTTCCATGTCGAATTCCATGCGTTCGCTCCTCCCATTATTACAGTTATCTCATTATAACTTGCCTGCTCCCTTTTTGCAAGTAATGTCGAAAAAGTGGAAAAAATTAAAATAATGCAGAATGCGGAATTGATTTCTACAGTGCCCTGCGCAGGCTGCCGCAAAACGCATCAAATCCGCAACGGCGGAAAGCTTGTTCAACCATAGTTTATCAAATTAAAAGGTGTTTGCACGAGGATTTCTCCATGCAAACACCTTTGCTTTTTTCCTTTGCTTTTCGGCTTTGCCGAATACAAATCAGATGCGGGCTACACCCGAATCACGGGCTGCCTGTGCAACGGCGGCGGCAACCGCATCCTTAACACGGGGGTCAAATGCCTTGGGCAGAATGTAATCGGATTTCAGCTCATCGTCCGCAATCAAGCCTGCCAAAGCGTTTGCGGCAGCAACCTTCATCGCTTCGTTGATGTCGCTTGCACGCACATCCAATGCGCCTCGGAAGATGCCGGGGAACGCAAGAACATTGTTGACCTGGTTCGGGAAGTCACTGCGGCCGGTGCAAACAACGGCGGCGCCTGCTTCCAACGCAAGGTCTGGCATAATTTCGGGGGTCGGGTTTGCCATTGCCATCACAATGGGGTCTTTCGCCATGGTCTTAATCATGTCGGGGGTCACACAGCCGGGTGCGGAAACGCCGATGAAAATATCGGCGCCCTTGAGAGCGTCGGCAAGTGTGCCCGTAATTTTGTCGTTGTTGGTGAAGTCGGCGATTTCCTGCTTGGCAG
>DNXM01000066.1:7835-11979 GCA_003505905.1 Oscillospiraceae bacterium | reverse complement strand
ACCTCGACACCATCGCCATCGAGTGCATCGGTGACCGCAAGATCAGCGAGGACACCACCGCCAATCTCGTGGCGTATCTCTGCAAAAAGTACGGCCTCGACCCCAAGACGGACGTCTATACGCACAAATACTTCTACCCGAAGAAGAATTGCCCTGCGTACATTCTGCCGCATTGGAGCACGTTTCTGTCCACCGTGCAGAAGTATTACAACGCCATCACCGGCAAAGCCATCGCGCCGAAAGCCGAAACTTCCGGCAGAACGTACACCGTCAAAAAGGGCGACACGCTCTGGCAGATTGCCCACACGCAGCTCGGCAAAGGCAGCCGGTACGCCGAGATCGCAAAGCTGAACAACATCAAAGGTAATACCGTCAAGGTTGGCCAGGTCTTGAAGCTCCCCGAAAAGTAACCGAAACAGGATAAGACTCCCCGCACCTCTGACGCACGTGTCCCAGCGGGAGGTAATAAGACAGCCCCGTCTATGGACCACTCCGTAGACGGGGCTTATTTTTTGTACTCGTCTGTCAGATACCTACCTTGACCTTAATAACGTCACCAAAATCGGCGCTCTGCAGATCTGTTGGCTCATCTTCATAGAGTTCAACGACCTGAACACAGGCAACGTGCACACGCCCGATCTGATCACCGAGTTTCTTCGCCGGGCAAAGCGGCATCGTATCAAGGGCGCTGCTTGCTTCTTCCTCAGTATCGAAGACGCCTGACACCGTTTGATCGAACTCAGAGCAGTCAAAATAGGCGTCAATGAGCTGTTGCTCGGTGCATTTTTCAAAGGCTGCTTTGGTTTTGATCTCACAGCATTCCTCAAAAACGGCGTACTTTTTTATGGTGCCCCCTCGTGTAATCTTTCCGTATTCCCTCTCCATCGCGGAAATCGCAATGACCCATTGCTTACCAAATTTCTTGGCGTCGATTCCCTCTTTAAATTTTCCGCGTGCAATCGCGTGGCGCAGGCCGCTTTCCTCTTTGCCCCACATGGTCGCAGCTTCACTCAGGCTGACAAGGCCGTCAAACGGATTATTCTTTCTCATCGGTTTTCTTCCTTTCCCTCAAAACAAATACGAGAAACGCTGTTGCAAGAGCAGCTGACACGACAGCCAAAGGGATCGAAGCATATACATTGCTGCGAAACACACGGCTGAGACTTGCCGTCAATGCAAAACCGGCTAAACAAAAGATTGACTTTTTCATAACAATCGGTTATACTCGAACTGTAAGGTACTCGGGGCGTTTCCGCCCCTTTCCCTTGCATTCACCGCTTTCGCTTCTTGTGGTTGTGAGCCTTGGAGCGCTTAGCGGTCTTTTTTCTGTCCTTGATAATGATGGCCAAACCAATCGTCGCTACTATGTTTGCCCAGACACCAAGCAGAAAAGTTAACCAGTCCGATCTGCTTATACCGTTCACCTCCTTCGTTCTTTGATGGCTTTATTATATCACGATACCGTGACAATGTCAAGGGTTTTTCAAAAAAATTTCAGTTTTTTTGAAAATTTTTTGAAGAACTATGCAACCGCCGAGCGTATCGAATTTTCGATATATTGTACCATATTTAACAACATTGTAACGGGATATGGTAATTATGTATCGAAGGAGCGATATGTGTGGCAATACGAATTCTGCTGTCCCGGAAGTTGGGCGAACTTCGCTGGACGCAAGCTGACCTGGCGCGAAAAACAGGCATCCGGAAAAACTATATCAACGACATGTACAATGAAATGCTTGACACGGTAAACCTTGAAAAACTGGACAGGATCTGTGAGGCATTGAATTGCGATCCGTCGGAGATCATGGTGCGCGAACGGACGCCGATCCCAGAGATGGAGGGTCGTTCCAGATCGGTTAAAAAAGCTCCAAAATAAGGAAAACAGCATGGATTATATGCTTTGAATCCGTGCTGTTTTTTCATTTTATCACAGATAACATGGTGGTGCTGACGAACTGGGGCATATTGAAATGGTTTGCACCATCGTGTACCAGCTCACTCGCAACCTGTCGATTGAGGAAATTAAGAAGCAGGGCTTCGACAAATATTTTGTTGACCACACCACGGGCATTTACCCCATTGCGGCGAGTGGCACGCCGTGGACGGCAACCACCTTCCAATCCAAGGGCGATGTTGTTTGCGACCTGACGGAAGACTTGGCGGCGGAGCAAAAAGCACGGGTGACCTATGACAACATCCTGCGCCTATCGGACGACCCGGATGTGAGCGATGCAATTAAGTTTTTGCGTGAACGGGAAATTGTGCACTTTCAGCGGTTCGGTGAAGGATTGCGTTTTGCCACCGACAGGCTCAACAGCAAAAACTTTTACGCCTGTAACCCGTCGTTTGACAAAAACTGCGGAAAATGAAAAGCGCCTTCTTCTTGGCTGTTCAAGGAGAAGGCGTTCTTTTGTGTGCGCCGAGCACGCACAAAAACGAGCCGTGTCGGGTGTGACACGGCTCGCCGATATTGTATGAATTATTCGTCGTCTGTGGCAAGCTTTGCTTCTTCGATGACTTTCTTTTGAACATCCATCGGAGCATCCTCATAACGGGCAAATTCCAAGGTGAAGCGTCCACGGCCTGCGGTGACGGAACGCAGGATGGTGGTGAAGTTGCCCATTTCCGCCATCGGAACTTCGGCAACCAGCTCCTGCATTTTCGGCTCATCGGCGGGTCCCATGCCCAAAACACGACCGCGGCGCTTGGTGATATCGCTCATAATATCGCCGAGGTTATCGTCGGGCATATAGGCTTTTAATGTGCCAATCGGTTCAAGAATGGTCGGGGAAGCTTCGGGAATAGCCGCCTTAAAGGCAAGGCTTGCGGCGGTTTTGAACGCCATTTCCGAAGAATCAACGGGGTGATAAGAACCGTCATGCAGTGCCGCTTTGATGCCGACCATCGGGTAGCCCGCAATCAAGCCCTTGGCAATGCACTCACGCAGACCTTTTTCAACGGCAGGGAAGAAATTCTTCGGCACGGCGCCGCCGACCACTTCATCGGAGGTGAAGACGAAATCCTCTTCGCCTGCATACGGCTCAAAGCGAATCCAAACATCGCCGAACTGACCGTGACCGCCGGACTGTTTCTTGTGGCGACCCTGTTTGTCAACCGTTTTGCGAATGGTTTCACGGTAGGCAACCTTGGGAACGGTCAAATCAATTTCAACGCCGAATTTGGTCTTGAGCTTGGATTTGATAACATCCAAATGCTGTTCGCCCAAACCGCTGATAATCTGTTCACGGGTTTCTTTGTCGGTGAAGAAGCGGATGGTCGGGTCCTCCTCCATCAAACGGAGCAAGCCGGCGGCAACCTTTTCTTCTTCGCCCTTTTTGCGCACGCCGACTGCCATGGAAAGGCAGGGCTTCGGAGAATTGACGGGAGCAAGCTCAAAATCGGTTTTCGGCGCACGAAGCGTGTCGCCCGTTTTGGTGGCGGCGAGCTTGGTGACAACGCCGATATCACCGGCAGGGATGCAAGCGGTGTCCTCTTGCTTGCCGCCCTTAACAAACACCAGCTTGCCCATGCGCTCGGGCTCCTCGGTGCGGGAATTGACGGCTTGAACATCGGGTGTGATTTTGCCCGAAACAACCTTGAAGAAGGACATCTTGCCGACAAACGGGTCTGCTACGGTTTTGAAGCAGATGGCGGCAAGTGGCCCGTTTTCGTCACATTTAATGTCGCCCTCGCCTGCGTAGGCTGCGGCATCGGGTGCATAAGCCGCCAAGGCGTCAAGCAACATATCAACAGCGTCGGTCGTGTAGCCGGAGCAGCCGAACACGGGGTCGATGGAGCCGGAGGTAATGCCTGCTTTTAAGCCGGTTACGATTTCCTCCTGCGTAAAATCTTCACCCTCAAAGAATTTTTCCATCAATTCGTCATCTGCGGAAGCGACGGATTCTTTGAAAAACGCCCGCATTTCTTGGATTGCGGGGTCATCGGGCATCGCAACCTCAGTGCGTTTGCCGTTTTCGTAGGCGAACGCTTTGTCGGCGGCGAAGTTCACATAGCAATCTACTTTGTCACCTGCCAAGTGCGGAACTATGACAGGACAGATGCTTGTGCCGATGGATTCTTTGAGGGCTTTAAGCGTTTTGTAATAGTCGGCATTTTTCGCCATCACCAAGGTGGATGCGGA
>DNXM01000066.1:4777-7812 GCA_003505905.1 Oscillospiraceae bacterium | reverse complement strand
CAACATTTTGGAAATGCCGCGCTTTTTAGCGGCCTTGTAGGCTTTTTCTGCGCCGACGGCAAAATTTTCGGTGCCTGCTGCCAAAACAATCAAGGCGGCTTCTGCGGCACGGATGCCTTCGGCAACACCGCCGGCAAAGTCAAACATACCGGGGGTGTCAAGCAAATTGATTTTGCAGTTTTTCCATTCAATCGGAGCAATGGCAGTGGAAACAGAAGCAACTCTTCTCTTTTCTTCGGCGTCGAAGTCAAGGACGGTATTTCCGTCGGCAACACGACCCAAACGGTCGGTCGCCTTGGCAACAAACAGCATAGCTTCGGCAAGCGTTGTTTTACCTCTGCCGCCGTGACCTGCAAGAGCAATGTTGCGGATATCCTTTGCATTATATTGTTTCATAATTTCTATTCCTCCTTGGATTCATCCGTAAAACGGAAATAACATATTTTTATGACGAAAATGCTTTGCTTGCATATGCCACATTAGTTGCAGTATAGCACAACTTTTCAATAATATCAACTATTTTTTTAACAAATGTAAGTAATTTTTAGTTATTTTGCATGATGATGATTTTCGGCGGATTTCAAAATTTCGTTTGTATTTTCTCGTATATAATGGTATAATACAATATGTTATAATAGGAAAACTATGCAGAAAAGGACGAAACATAATGGGAAAAGTACTTGTTCTGGCGGAAAAGCCTTCCGTTGCAAGGGATTTGGCAGGCGTTTTGGGTTGCAAGAGGAACGGAAACGGCTGTTTAATCGGCGATAAATACATTGTCACATGGGCACTGGGTCACCTGGTGACCTTGGCGGACCCCGAGCTTTATGACGGAAAATATGCAAACTGGCGCCTTGAGGATTTGCCGATGCTGCCGCAAAAAATGCAGTTGGTGGTCATTAAGCAGACCTCCAAGCAGTTCAAGGCGGTCAGCACACTGCTTCACAGCCCCGAGGTGGACAGCCTTGTTATTGCAACCGATGCAGGGCGAGAAGGCGAATTGGTGGCACGCTGGATTATGCAAAAGGCAGGCTGGCACAAGCCGACCAAGCGCCTTTGGATTTCCTCACAGACGGATAAGGCGATTCGGGAAGGCTTTGCAACCCTCAAGCCTGCGGTGCAGTACGATAATCTTTACCGCTCGGCGCAGGCAAGAGCACAGGCGGATTGGCTAGTGGGCTTGAATGTGACAAGAGCGTTGACCTGCAAGCATAACGCACAGCTTTCCGCCGGGCGTGTGCAGACGCCGACGCTTGCGTTGATTGTGAAACGGGAGGAAGAAATTGCAAAATTCGTGCCGAAGGATTACTACTCCGTCACGGCGCAGTTTGACGGTTTCAGCGGTTTGTACAAAAACAGCAAAAATCAAAGTGCGTTCAGCGAAAAGGAACAAGCCGAGCAGTTGGCGGCAAGTGTGAGAGGCAAAAAAGCAACGCTCACGCAGGTGAAAAAGGAATATCGCCATGTGGCACCGCCTGCCGCTTATGATTTGACGGAACTACAGCGGGATGCCAACAAAAAATATGCCTATTCGGCAAAGCAGACACTTTCCTATATGCAAAGCCTGTACGAAACGCATAAGCTGTTGACCTACCCGAGAACGGATTCCCGTTATATCACAAAGGATGTTGCGGGTACGCTGAGCGAACGGCTGAAAAGCATTGCGGTCGGACCGTATAAAACGGCGGCGAATGAGCTGCTGCGCAAGCGTGTGCTGAACACAAAATACATTGTGAACGATGCAAAGGTGACCGACCACCATGCGATTATTCCGACGGAGCAGTATGTGGATTTGTCGGCATTATCCCATGAAGAACGGAATATCTATGATTTGGTGGTCAAACGCTTTTTGGCGGTGTTGTCAGACCCGTTTGAATACGAGGAAGTGAAGCTGACCGTCACGGTGGACGGCAAGAACTTTTACGCCAAGGGCAAAACCGTGAAAAACGCAGGCTGGAAAGCACTGTACGGCATGGCGGAGGATGACGAGGGCGAAGAAGAACGCAGTCAAAATTTGCCGATGCTCAAACAGGGCATGACCGTTACGGTGCAGAACGCTACGGTGAAAGCAGGCAAGACGAAGCCGCCGGCACGCTACACGGAAGCGACCTTGCTTACCGCTATGGAAAATCCGTCCGGTCAAATCAGCGACAGCAGCTTGAAATCCGTGCTGGAAACAACGAGCGGACTCGGCACACCTGCCACAAGAGCGGACATCATCGAAAAGCTGTTTGATACATTTTATGTGGAACGCCGCGGAAAAGAACTTGTTCCGACCTCCAAGGGCAAACAGCTCATCGGTTTGGTTCCGCCTGATTTGAAGTCGGCGGAGCTGACGGCAAAATGGGAATTGGAATTGCAGAAAATCGCCAAGGGTCAATCCAAGAGCGAAGCTTTCATTGAGGATATGCGTCGGTATGCGACCAAGCTGGTTTCGGGTGTGATTGCGTCCGAGGCGAGCTATCACCACGATAATGTGACGCAGGAAAAATGTCCCGAATGCGGAAAGAATTTGCTGGATGTGACAGGCAAAAACGGCAGGATGCTTGTTTGCTCCGACCGTGCGTGCGGTTACCGCAAGAGCGTGAGCCGCATCACCAATGCCCGTTGCCCGAACTGCCACAAGAAGCTGGAAATGCGTGGCGAGGGTGACAAAAAAGCATTTTACTGTGTGTGCGGTTATCGGGAAAAGCTGAGTGAATTTGAAAAGCGAAAAGAGAGCCGGGGTGCAGGTAAACGGGATGTGGCAAACTATATGCGCAACCAAGCCAAGAGCGAGCCGAAGGGCAACAACGCTTTGGCAGACCAGCTCGCCAAGTGGCTGGAAAACAGCAAACAGTAACAGACAGGCGGTAACACGATGAAAAAACGATTGACACAACTGACAGCGGCTTTGCTTACGGCGGTGCTTTGCTTGGGGCTTTGCTCTTGCTCCAAAACCGAAAAGGATGCGACGGTGCGTTTTCCGTTGCCCGAGGAGCCGAAGGCGCTTGACCCGCAGATTGTGACCACCGACAGCGAAAACTGCGTGGTGA
>DNXM01000066.1:0-4769 GCA_003505905.1 Oscillospiraceae bacterium | reverse complement strand
GTGGCAAACTGCTTTGAGGGCTTGATGAAATCGGATGCCGACGGCAAAATTGTTCCCGCCGCCGCCGAAAAGGTTTCGGTGAGCAGTGACGGCTTGACCTATGTTTTTACGATTAAGCAGGACTCCAAGTGGCATATCAACTCCAACCACGAAGACCTGCTCGGTGAAAACTATGAAACGGCGATTGATTTGAATGTGACCTCGGTTGATTTTGCGTTCGGTCTGCAACACGCTTTAGACCCGAGCACGAAAGCGCCCAATGCGCAGGCACTTTACATGATAAAAAATGCGGCGGCGGTGAATCAAGGCAAAAAGCCGATGAAAGACCTCGGCATCAAGGCACTTGACCGCTACCGTTTGCAAATCACCTTGGAATACCCCGGCACCGGCTTTTTGCAGGCATTGACCGAGCCGGTTGCCATGCCGTGCAACCGTGCCTTTTTTGAGGCAACAAAGGGTCGATACGGCTTGAATGCGTCCTGTATGCTGTGCAACGGACCGTTCTACCTGTCCCGCTGGTATGAGAATGACTCCATCGTTTTGCGCCGCAATCCCGACAACGGGCATTTTTCGGCGAAGGTTTATCAGGTGAATATGCCGTTTGCACCGCAGGCGGACATACTGATGAAAAACTTGTCGGATGGTGTTTATGTTTCCGCTTTGGTGCAGGAAAATCAAATCGAAGAGCTTGAAAAAGAGAAAGTGACCGTGAACACCATACAAAACGGTTTGTTTGCGATGTTCTTCAACTGCGCCGATGCGGTGACGAAAAGCACAACCTTGCGTCTTGCTTTGGCAAAGGCGTTGGATTTTTCTGCTTTCGGTGAACAGCAGGTGAAGGGCTTGGTGCCACCGTCGTGCATGGTGAGCGGACACAGCTTTGTTGAGGTTTCACCGAGCATCGGTCGATTGAGCTACGATGAAGCCAAGGCATCGGAGTATTTCAAAAAGGTGTGCGGAACGGACGGCGTTTCGCTGCGTGTGTTGTGCCCCGAGGAATACGAAAACGCTGTGCGCACCGTCATGCAGAATTGGCAAAGGGTGTTCGGCATTTCGTTTTCCGTGCAGGTGACGGCTTTGGACGAAGAGGAGCTTCATGCCCGTTTGGAAAGCGGCGATTACCAATGTATTTTAACCTCGATTGAAACCGATGCGCAGACGCCGCTCGGCTTTTTGAACGAATTCCAAACGAACAATTACTGCCGTTTTACTTCGAAAAAATACACTTCTATGCTTGATGCCGTTCGGCGTGCGGCGAGTGATAAGACGGAAATTGAAGCCGCCACGCAGGCGCAGGCCTACCTGATTGAAAACGCTGTGGTTTGTCCGCTTGCTTACACAAGCTGTTACCGTGCCGTGGCGAAAAATGTGCAGGGGCTTTACTGCAATCATTCGGGCAAAACCGTTTTACTGCACGATATGGAGATACTGAAATGACAAGTGCAAAAAAAAGAATGAGCGTCGCAAGCTGGGTGCTTACGGCGCTGTGTATGGCAGCTATTTTTTATTTTTCTCACCAAACAGGGGATGAATCCGCCCGGGTGAGCGTGGAGGTATATTCGGGCATTTTTGCATTGCTCGGTCAATTGGTTGAGCGAATCGGGCACAATGGCGTGCGCACGCTTGCGCATTTTGCCGAATACTGTACGCTCGGTTTTTTGATGAGCACGTCGCTGATGTTCACCTGCTCCAAGCAAAGGCCGTGGCTTGCGTGGGGTGCTGCCGTGGCTTATGCCGTGACCGATGAAATTCATCAGATTTTTGTGCCGGGTCGGGCATTTCAGCTGTCGGATATGGCGGTGGATGCCGCAGGGGCGTTGCTCGGCATCGGCATTTTTTGCCTGTTGGCATGGCTCGTGCAAAAAATCCGTCAGGGTCGCCATTGATAGGTTTTCAAATCCACGCAGGAATCTTGAACGGGTATGCCGTCGGCTTCCAAAAGTGAAATCTGTCGGTTTTCACCGCCGAAGGCAAATGCCTGTGACACTCGCCCGAACCGATTGACCACACGGTAGCAGGGGATGCTGACGGGGTCGGGATTGGCGTGAAGCGCATAGCCGACCACACGCGCCCAACGGGGATTGCCGGCGAGCAGAGCAACCTGCCCGTAGGTGGCAACCCTGCCCTTTGGAATTTGCCGAACGACATCATAGATTTTTTCAAAGGTATTGTTCATTTCATCACCGCTTTTATTATACCAAGCTTTGCCCACATTACAAGAACAGCGAGGAAAACTTTTTGAAAAAGAACGAAAGAATTCAACTTGAGATTACCGGCATGACCTCCGAGGGAAGCGGTGTCGGTCACGCAGAGGGAATGGCGGTTTTTGTGCCGATGACGGCTGTTGGCGATTGCATTTCGGCGCACATTCTCAAAACCAAAAAGACCTATGCGTACGCAAAAATCGACGAAATTCTGACACCGTCCGCCGACCGCACGCAGGTGGATTGTGCCGTGTTTGCGCAGTGCGGCGGCTGTGTTTACCGCCACATTCGTTATGATGCGGAGCTGAAAATCAAACAACAGTATGTCGAAAGCTGTTTTCAGCGCATTGCCAAACAGCCGTTGAAGCTCTGCCGGATTGTCGGGTCGGAAAAAACCGTCGGCTACCGCAACAAAGCACAGCTGCCTGTTCGGGAAGAAAACGGTGAAATCAAAATCGGGTTCTTTTCCCGCCATACCCATCGGGTGGTGAACAGCGATGCCTGCCGGATTCAGCCCGAAGCGTTTACACGCATTGCACAAGCATTTCGGGAATGGGTAATGGAATATCCCGTTTCGGTTTACGATGAAATTCATCACACGGGCTTAATTCGGCATCTGTTCCTGCGTGCATCCGAAAATTGTAAAGAGATTATGGTGTGCATCGTCATCAACGGCACGGAATTGCCGCACGCAAGGGAGCTGTATGAGCGCATTGCACCGCTTGGCGTGACGGGTTTGTTAATCAACATCAACCGTGAGCAAACCAATGTTATCCTCGGCGAAAAATGCCGTACCCTTTACGGCAAGGGATACATCACCGACACGCTTTGCACAAAGCAGTTTGATATTTCACCGCTTTCGTTTTATCAGGTCAATCGGGCGCAGGCACAGCGGCTCTATGCCAAGGCGGCGGAATACGCCGAGTGCGATGAAAACACGGTGCTGCTGGATATGTACTGCGGTGTCGGCACAATCGGGCTGACAATGGCGGATAAGGTCAAACAGCTCATCGGCGTAGAAATCGTTCCGCAGGCGGTGGAGGATGCGAAGAAAAATGCCGAGAAAAACGGCATCACCAATGCCCGCTTTTTGTGCGGCGATGCGGCACAGGCGGCACGGCAGTTGGAGCAGGAAAAAATTCGCCCGAATGTGGTGGTGCTCGATCCGCCCCGCAAGGGCTGTGAAGAATCGCTCATTCAAACGGTGGTCGGCATGAACCCGGACCGCATTGTTTATGTTTCCTGCGACCCGGCAACGCTCGCACGGGATTATGCCCGCTTTGTTGAGCTTGGCTATGCTTGCCCCGAACAAAACGGAGCACATTGCGTGACCCCGTTCGACTTGTTCCCCGGCACACAGCATTGCGAAATGGTTGTCCTTTTGTCCAGGAAAATGCCCGACATACATATCGACTTGGAAATCAATCTTGATGAGCTGGATGCTACCGCCGCAGAAACAAAAGCGACATATCAGGAAATCAAAGATTATGTGTTTAAGGAGTTCGGCTTTAAAGTATCTTCTCTCAATATTTCACAAGTTAAAACCGAGTGCGGAATAATTGAACGGGAAAATTACAACAAAGGAAAACCCGACCGGAATCAACCGAACTGCACAGAAGAAAAAAGAGCGGCGATAAAAAAGGCATTGAAATATTTTCAAATGATATAAAATCGCATAATTAACAAAACCTCCCGAACTTGGTACAATGCAGTTACCAAATTGAAGGAGGTTATTTTTATGCCTAAAACAGATATAACTTACACCAAAGTCGGAGATTATCTTATTCCGAATTTAACAGTACCACCCGAAGACGATACTCGCCCTATCGGAATATGGGGACGAAGACATTACAATTATCTTAAAACCAGTCGTAAAGCCGTTTATGCCATTATGGTTATGGACAACACCTTACACACTCACCTTGCCGATATTAACGAACAAGCGGAAGATATGTTCTTTCGGCTCGTAAAAGATATGGCAAAGTCAGAAGGCGTTACCGAACAACTTAAAGCTGAAAATCAAATGCTTTGGGTTCAGATGATGAATAACATCCGCAACCGTGCAACGGAAATTGTAAATGCGGAGTTGATTTATGTATGAGTTCTTTACTTGAAGAATTGTGGTACGGCAACATAGAACCGCAAGAACAATTTTTGAGTGGAAATACCCATTTCAAAGAATTGGTTTCGATTATGGCAAAGGACAGAGAAAAACTCTCAGCCGACTTTACTCCCGAGCAAAACGAATGGCTCGAAAAATACGATGATATAATAAACGAAATGCACTCCACCGCAGAGGTCGAGGCGTTTAAGTTCGGGTTTCGTCTTGCGGTTGGATTGTTTAAAGAAACAAGTATATAACTTCATTTGCGGAGCTTCGGCTTCGCTTTTTCTTTTATACATTTGTACAGCAAAGATGAATATTCGCTGAAAATTCGCTTTATTTGATTGACAAAACGAATTTTTAGAGTATAATATAAGTTGTAATATAATCAGAGCAACTGTAAGGAGGCGTTCCGATGAATTTTGAGACAGAAAACATTGAATTCAAATCTCAATTTACCG
>DNXM01000098.1 GCA_003505905.1 Oscillospiraceae bacterium | reverse complement strand
TTGACGGCAAAAGAACTGGTATAAGGGCCGAAATACCGTGCGGTCGGGTCATCGGTGTGAAACGATGCTTCAATTTTCGACCACGGACCCTCGGTGACCTTGACATAGTGATAGCCCTTGTCATCTTTCAGGAGAATATTATATTTCGGCGTATGCTGTTTGATTAAGCTGCATTCGAGCACCAACGCTTCGAACTCGCTGTCGCAGATGATATAGTCAAAGTCCTGCACATTTTCCACCATGCGAATCACCTTCGTTTGGTGGTTACGGTGCGAGCCGAAGTAACTGCTCACGCGGTTTTTCAGCGCCTTGGCTTTGCCGATGTAGATAATGCCGCCCGACTTGTCTTTCATCAGATAGACACCGGGACGAAGCGGCAAGCTCATCGCCTTTTTGCGCAATCGCTTTTCTCGTTCCAGATTGGTTTCCATTCAAATTCTCACTTTGTGAAGAAGGTTAAAAAGGCTCTGTAAGCCATATACAAATCCAGCTTGGAAATCACCTCATAGGGTGCGTGCATGGAAAGCACAGGCACTCCGACATCCACTACATCAATATTGTGGCGTGCCATATATTTGGCAACGGTTCCTCCGCCGCCCTCGTCAACCTTACCGAGTTCGCCGATTTGCCAAACAACGCCGTTTTCATCGAACAAGCGGCGAACACGACCCATAAACTCGGCGCTTGCATCCGAAGTGCCGGACTTACCTCTTGCGCCGGTGTACTTCGTCACCACGATACCGCGGTTTGCGTAGGAGGCGTTCATTTTATCCATGACGCTCGGGAAGGTCGGGTCAAACGCCGCATTGACATCGGCGGACAGGCACTCGCTCTTGCTCATCACATCACGACCGGCACAGCCCTGCATACGAGCCAAATCGCTGAGGAAATAGCTCAGGTATTCCGATTCCAAACCTGTGTTGCCGTCCGAACCGATTTCTTCCTTGTCGGTCAAAACCGTGACAGCCGTATATGCAGGCTCACCGCAGTCGAGCACCGCCATCAAGGACGGATAAGCGCAAACACGGTCATCGTGACCGTATGCGCCAATCAAGCCACGGTCAAAGCCGATATCATCCGCACCGAAAGCCGGAACGATTTCCAGCTCGGCACTGAGGAAATCCGATTCAATCAAGCCGTACTTTTCGTTGAGAATAGAGAGAATGTTCAGCTTTACCCGCTCACTTCCTTCATCCTCGGCGAACGGACGAGAACCGACCAAAACATTCAATTCTTCTCCCTTCACGCCCTCGGACAGCGTGCGCTTCATTTGATCGGTTGCCAAATGCGGAAGCAAATCCGTCACAACAAATTTCGGGTCACCGGCATCCTCGCCGATATTCACCGTCAGGCTTTCGCCGTTTTTCTTCATCACAACGCCGTGAAGCGAAAGCGGAATCGCCGTCCATTGATATTTTTTAATACCGCCGTAATAATGGGTTTTGAACAAAGCCAAGTCGGTATCTTCATAAAGCGGATTAGGCTTCAAATCCAAACGAGGCGAATCAATATGAGCCACCGCAATGCGCACGCCCTCTTCAACGGGCTTTTGACCGATGACCGCCAAAATGACAGCTTTGCCCCGGTTGTTGTAAATCACTTTGTCGCCTGCGTGATAAACCGCCTTGCTGTCAAACGGAGCATAGCCGTTTTCTTCGGCAAGCCTGCTGACAAAGCTCACAATTTCACGCTCGGTTTTGTTCTCGCTCATAAACGACTTATACCCTTCGGCAAACGCATCGGCTTTTTTGATTTCCTCTTCGCCGACACAGTCGCAAATGTGCTTGGGTTGATAAAACAGTTCCTTACGCAATTCTTCGTTCTTACTCATTTTGCAATCTCCTTATATCGTTCGTAGATTTTTTCAACTTCTTGTTCTAACGCAAAAGGCGGCTCATTGCATAGAATCACATCCGCCCGCTTTTCAAATTCTTCGGCGGAAAGCTGTGCGCTCATGCGCAGCTTCGCTGCTTCCTCGCCGATGCCGTCCCGCTCCAAAATCCGCTTTAAGCGAATCGCTTCACAAGCCGTCACAGCCACTGTAAAGTTGCACAGCTTGTCAATTCCGCTTTCAAACAGTGCCGCCGCATCCACCAGCACCGCCGGCTTGCCCGCAAGCGAAAGCTTGGTGATTTCTTCGTTGATTTTTGAGGTGACGGCAGGATGAACCAGCTGATTCAAGCACGCTGTTTTTTCGGGTGTTGCAAAAGCCCGCTTGGCAAGCTCACTGCGAATCAGGCTTCCGTTTTCATCCAAAATATCCGAACCGAACTGTTCCGCCAAACGAGGCAACAGCGGTGAACCGTTTTCCGTCACGCTCCGTGCAACCTTATCTGCGTCAATCCACGCAAAATCGTGCTTTTGACAAAGCAACTCGGCAGCGGTGGATTTGCCTGCTCCTGTTTGACCCGTTAACCCGATAACCACCGCACCGTTTAAATCCACCACGGTGAAAGCGGCGGCACGCAGCAAACGGTTGATAACCGCTAACCCGACACCGTCGGTATCGGGGCAACGGGCATAGGCAGTGGAAACACCGAGCTCATCCACACGGCGCAACGCATCAAACAGCAAATGCGCCTGTGCGGCACTGTCATGCTCCCGACCAACTTCGATAAACGGAATGTCAAGCTGTTTCCCTTCACAGTCAAAGCAAAGGGCGGCACAGTCTTTTTTGCCGTTGACAAACTGACGGTAGGCGAAAAAATCGCCCTTTACTATTATTACCCGAGTTTTCGGTGAATAATGCTTATATTTCATACCGGGAGAAGCGACCTTTCGACCCGGCTCCAACTGATTGAGAACCGCCTTGTCCACTTCCACTTCGCCCAACACCTCACGCAGTTGTTCAACCGAGATTCCGCCGGGACGAAGCACTCTCGGTACATCGCCGACCAAGGTCAGCACGGTGGATTCCACCCCGACCGCACTTGCGCCGCCGTCCACAATGGCGTCAATGCGCCCCCACAGGTCTTTTACTACATGGTCTGCCGTGGTCGGACTGGGACTGCCCGACAAATTCGCCGACGGTGCCGCCAACGGAACGCCTGCCGCCGCAATCACCGCAGCCGCCGCAGGATGGGACGGCATACGCACCGCCACGGTATCCAAGCCGCCACTGACTTCTTCGGGGATTTTGTCGCTTTTCGGCATAATAATCGACAGCGGACCGGGCCAAAATTTTTCCGCCAAGCGGTATGCTGCTTCGGGCACTTCGGACACAATCTCGGGCAACTGCTTGAGCGATGAAATGTGAACAATCAGCGGATTGTCCTGCGGACGCCCTTTCGCTTCAAAAATTCTTGCCGCTGCTTTTCCGTCAAACGCATTGGCGGCAAGGCCGTAGACCGTTTCGGTCGGAATCGCCACCAAACCGCCTTCCCGCAATATTTTTCCTGCCTGCTCCGCTGCATCGGGAGCATATTTCCAAAGTTTTGTTTCGAGCACTTTTTACACCTCGGCTGAATCGCTTTTTAGTTTTTCCGCTGTATCGGCGGTAATCAAAGCGTCAATCAATTCATCCAAATCGCCGTTCAAAACGGATTCCAAGCGGTATAGCGTCAACCCGATGCGGTGGTCGCTGATGCGTCCCTGCGGATAGTTGTAGGTGCGAATCTTGGCCGAGCGGTCGCCGGTAGATACCATGGTCTTACGACGAGCAGCTATGTCGTCGATGTACTTCTGGTGCTCCTTATCATATATTT